>JABDKS010000251.1 GCA_013002105.1 Pirellulaceae bacterium
GATGGCGTCAAACCCACGCTGGCACCCGTGTCGTCGATCATGGGTCAAATTCTGATGTACGCAATGTGGAGCGAAGGGAACGAGACGCCGCCGATGGAAGTCCGCACGTTGGCCGATTGGGTAGTCCGCCAGCGACTGTTAACCATCCCGGGTGTGTCGCAAATCTTTACGATCGGAGGAGGCCGACTTCAATATCAGGTTTTGATTGATCCCGATGCGCTGCGGACGTTCGAATTGACGATGCAAGACGTGCACCGCGCCGTTGCCAGATCTAATTTGAACGCGACGGGGGGATATTTGGACGATCGAGGGGCAAACGAGTTACTCGTTCGCGGGCTCGGACGCATCAGTAGTCTGAACGATCTTCGCCAAGTCGTCTTGACCCATCGCGATGAACGGTCCATTACATTGGCCGACGTGGCGCGGGTAGTCGAAGCACCGCAAGTCAAACGTGGCGACGCATCCGCCTATGTTCGCGACGATCAGGGTGCTATCGAAGGCGGCCCGGCGGTCGTGTTGACGGTGAACAAACAGCCCGGCAGTGACACGCGAGCGGTGGACGAGGCGATTAAGCAGGCTCTGATAGAGTTGAACGTTTCATTACCCGACGATATTCGAATTGCGAATGTCTATTCACAACGTTCCTTTATTGATCGTGCGATCGAAAACGTGATCGAAGCGCTGTCCGATGGTGGCGTTCTGGTTCTTGTCATCCTCTATCTATTCTTGCTGAATTTTCGAACCACCTTTATCACCTTGACGGCCATTCCGCTGTCAATCATTGCAACCGCACTGGTATTTGCAGCCTTTGGGCTGTCCATCAACACCATGACGCTTGGTGGTATTGCCGTCGCAATCGGCGAACTGGTGGACGATGCGATTGTCGATGTAGAAAACATCTTTCGTCGTTTGCGAGAGAACCGTCGATCTCCTGACCCGCGACCCACTCTGCGTGTCGTTTTCGACGCAAGTGTCGAAGTCCGTAGCTCGATCGTGTACGGAACGGCAATCGTCGTGCTCGTTTTCTTGCCGCTCTTTGCGCTCGAAGGCATGGAGGGCAAGTTGTTTGTGCCTTTGGCGATGGGCTATGTCGTATCGTTGATCGCTTCGTTGGCCGTATCGTTGACAGTTACGCCGGCACTGTCGTCATTGCTGTTGGTCGGAAAACGGACTTGGCAAGTCGTGCTGCCAATCCTGTCACTCGGCATTGCTGCGCTGCTGATGTACTGGGTCCTGCCGCGGACGGTCGAGATTCTACATCTGCCGGTGGGATTACCGGGCGACCCGTTGTGGTGGACGCTAATCGCGGCACCGCCGATTTGGCTTGGGATACAAGCGTTGGAACGATTATTTGGCGGCGCGGAGGCCGAAGAAGGTTGGTTTTTGCAGACCTTGCAAGGAATTGCATCTCTGATGATCGATGTCAGCACACGACTTGCCGGACCTGTTTTGGGTGTCGCCGCGGTCCTTGTGGCTTTCGCCGCTATCGCGGTCGTGTCCCTGGAGCGCGACTTCCTGCCGCCGTTTAACGAAGGCTCTGTTCAAGTCAACGCACTGATCGCCCCGGGAAATTCTTTGGCAACCAGTAACGAGATTGGGGAATCGGTCGAACGTCGTTTGCTGGAAATCGAGAATGTGAAAACGGTCGTCCGACGGACCGGACGCGCGGAACTGGATGAGCATGCCGAAGGTGTGAATGTCAGTGAACTCGTACTCGAAATCGCGGACGGAGCGGATCGCGAAGATACGATCGACGAGATCCGGCACGCACTGGTCGACATTCCCGGCGTGGTCGCAAGCACCGAACAGCCAATTGCGCATTTGATCAGCCATATGATCTCGGGCGTCAAAGCGCAAATCGGAATCAAATTGTACGGCGATGACCTGAATGTGCTGCGTCGCACAGCCGACGAAATGAAACAACGCGTCGAAGGCGTTCCCGGACTGACGGACGTGATGGTCGAGCAGCAGACCAATATTCCCCAGTTACGCATCGAATTGGATCGACCGGCATTGGTCCGCTACGGCCTGCAACCAGCCGATGTGATGGAAATGGTCGAAACTGCGATGAACGGTCAGGTGGTCAGTCAAGTACTTTTGGGTCAGCGCACCTTCGACCTGGTGGTTCGGCTGGACGAACAGTATCGCGAAGATGAACAGAAACTGCGTCGATTGGCAGTTTCGTTGCCCGATGGTGGTACCGTTCCGTTGGACGCTGTAGCCACGATCTATCACAGCGGAGGGCCGAATACAATCAAGCGTGAACAGGTGCGTCGCAGAATCGTGCTGCAAGCCAATGTGTCCGACCGCGGGGTCGTCGACGCGGTCGGAGACATCCAAGCACGGTTAGCCGACCTGGAATTGCCTCCGGGGTACTTCTTGGAGTATGGCGGCCAGTTCGAGAGCCAGCAGTCGGCAACGCGACGATTGGCGATCCTGTCAGGCGTCGCGCTACTAGGTATGTTCCTTGTGTTGTTTACCTTGTTTGGCAACACCAATTTCTCGCTCCAGGTGCTCGTCGCATTGCCAACAGCGTTCATTGGTGCCGTCGCCGCGCTCGTGATCACCGATCAGAACCTCACCGTCGCCGCGATGGTTGGTTTTATCTCACTTTGCGGAATTGCCAGCCGAAATGGGATTTTGCTGCTGAACCACTATTTGCATCTGGTCCAATACGAAGGGGAATCGTGGACACGCGATATGGTCAAACGGGCCGGTCGTGAACGAATGGCTCCCGTGTTAATGACGGCGTTGACCAGTGGCATCGGTTTGTTACCACTGGCACTGGCCGCCGGCGAACCCGGCAAAGAGATCTTATATCCGATCGCGACCGTCATCGTAGGCGGATTATTGACCAGCACGCTCGCTGAATTTTTGGTGCGGCCAGCGCTCTTCTGGAGCGTCGGTATCCCAGCCGGAAAACAAATACTCGCGGATCGAACCTCGCAGTCACTTCCCGAATCAACCGCACACCCCTTTGCCCGTCCATCGAACACATCCGTTAACCATTGACCACCGTCGTATTCGTAGGGCCGGTTCCTACCTTGTCTTTACCCACAAGTCTGCTGATTGATAGCTTTTTTAATTCACCCTCCCACGCGCTTAATTATCCATGTAATAGAGACTTGTTCGTGGGAGGGTCGGCACCGAGCTTTAGCGAGTGTGACG
>JABDKS010000264.1 GCA_013002105.1 Pirellulaceae bacterium
CTACAACGCAAATCAAATCGAGTTCGTCAATCTGATCATCAACCAGTTGGTCGACCACGGCATCGTCGATGTGTCGCTGCTATACGAATCACCGTTCACGGACATCTCGCCACAGGGGCCAGACGCACTTTTCACTACCCATCAAATCGAACGCATCATACAGTTGCTAGACGATATTCGCTCGACTGCACTGGCGGCATAGATCAGCGGATTCGCTTTATTCCAATCTCCCAGCGTTAATTAGTGAACAGAATGTCGGACGCTCGATTTAAGCCACTCTCCGAATGGAGTTTCGAAGAGCATGACCAACTCGGCCTGGAAGAGTTTTCGGACCGACTCCAAACCTATATCGAAATTGATCACCATTTCACTTCCGGCTGTCTGGTCGTAAGTTAGAAACGCCATTTGAGTCTGGGAAATCAGCATTTCTTTCGATATGGAAGAAACGTCTACTGGCAAAACGTGAGCTTCACCAAAATTCGCCGTTTCCTGTTTTGCTTAATGCCCGGGAGGATGATTTCTACGGTGATCCGCTCCAATCGCTAGAGATGAATACAGTGTCGGCTCTAGATTCATCGTCGAACCCGTTTTGGAAAGGAAGTCGTGTTCGGTTAAAAAAGGCAACCACCGAAATTGCGTGGTTTGGCCTTGGGCTTGGGAATAGTTGCGTCCAATCTACAACAGGACGCGATCCAATCGCGGCAGGAAAAGTCGCCGAATAAAACGGCTACGCCAGATGAAATTGTTCGCCAAATTCATCGCGGTATCGCGCAAAGCCGGGCAGACGCTTGGATGCACTATCGGACAACCACCGTATCAGAAAGAACTCTTGAGCGATGCCTGCGAATCCATGCGAGATCCCGGTTTCGATTGCGGCGACAAAACCAAACCGTGAGTAGTAGTTCGGATCACCCAAAACCACCACGAACGGACATCCTGTTTTTGACAATCGATCGATCGCCATTTGAATCATCGACGCGGCGATTCCAGCACGTTGATGATCCGGCGCAACGGCAACGGGTCCGAGCCCCTTGCCCACGAGTGTGTCGTCCGAGTCGGTCGATTCGATCACAACGGGTGACAAAAGGAGATGCCCCACGATCAAACGCATTTTCTCGGACGACTGATCCGCCGTCGCTACCATCGACACGACATCAGGGCACCGCAGGCGTATCGCGTCGACCAAATCCGCTTCGTCGTGATATCCATGTTGTGACCGCGTGAACGCAGCGGTGATCAAATCACGGATCGCGGGTCGATCGTCCGGCCGTTCATCGCGAATTTCGATCATGGCACGGCGGAATCCTGACTCCATCTGGACTTGATCAAAATCATGATGCCGATCACCGACGGAGCAAAGTAGATAGCGGTCATCAAAAACAATATCTCCCAAAAACTGCCCCGCGTCAGCACCGCCTGCACGGCGACAATCATGAATGCCGCCACCGTGACCGCCAACAGCATCGATCGGATGGAATAACGATCCGATCGCTGCAGAATCCAAATCATGGCGACCAGGTTGACGACCAGGAGGATGAAGTCGATCGCTGCGTACACTGGACGGACGGTCAACTGACCGTCGGTCGGCTTGCCAGCAAATTTCCGCTCGCAATTGAATATCGGAAAACCGGTGACGACAACCAACGATAACGCCGGCAGCGTGACGGTGCCCGTCGCCGCAGCAGCAGGTGGGGCCGCAGCGGGTGGTGCCACTGTTTTGGCACGTGGATCGCCCCCAAGAGGCAGATTCGTCAGGCACGCGAACGTGAACCACAAAATCACCAACACCCAAGTCACCAGATGCCATCGCAATGGGTGATAGCGGCTCCTACTGGCATCGGATGTCATCATATTTTTTGGTGCGTGCCGCCGAGTGATCAAAACGGTCGCATCTTATTTGGATTCAACGGCGCCGAGATCTGTTTTCTTGACCTTCACGCGACCCGCGTTGACCGCCCACAAGATCTTTTGCGCCCGTTCGTCGTCAGGATTCTTCGCCACGTAATCATCCAGAATTCTTTTGGCTTCGGCCAGATTCTGATCGGCAACATGAGCCACTGCCAATGCGACGTCAGCATCCGCACCCAACTGCATGGCCTTCTGTAAATGCACGATCGCAGATTTCGTTCGCGAAGAGTCAGCTAGGAATAATCCATATTGCAACTGTCCCTGCACGTCGTCATTGTTCAGATCTAGCAAGCGTTCATAGTAAGCATCCGCCTTTTTGGCGGCGGTTTTGACATCCAGGTGATGCGCCATCGAATGCGTCAGAGCTGCCCGATACAACATCCCGGGATCATTGGAACGATCGCCAACCATAACGTCCATCATCTTCGCCAGCTTCTGACAGTCCCGGCGAGCAAGTTCCTGGTCGGCCTTGTTGGCAAACCTCGGGGGATACCCACCTGCGTGACGTCGGATCCCATTGATCACCGTATCGAGCGCTTTCATATCGACCGCATGAACGTTCGTCCCATCTGCGTTTTCGCGAACCGTCAAAATGGACCTGAAATTCGGTTGGACATAAGCGGGAATCGACTTCGTCTCGGCTCGACCAGCGGCTGCGCACATCGAGATCAACAGCAACGCTGGTAAGGCGCGGAGACTGGAACAACCGCCGCGTGCTGAAACAAAACCGCTCAAAGTCGCCATTTGTCTTCCTTGGATGAACGTCTGGATGTGCAGCTTGACCTCGTGATTCCAACATCGTGATTCCAACATACTGGCAGTCACTGCCGAACTTGGCAATAGATACCCAATCGCGTTATCAGGTGACACGTGAATCGGTTTTCTCGCATGACAGTGGTGACCGACGAGGCATGCTGTTACGCCTCGGCGACCGACAGTGGATCTGAGCACGGTGACCGAACGAAACGACGACCGAAAACGTACCAATCCAGAGCCGGTGCGCTGCTCGGTAGCCAGCGGTTTGGAGTACAATCACTGCCGAATCATCACTCCGTTAAGGAACCAGTCGCCTGAATCCCGTCATCCACATTCGCGATGTCAGCAAACAATACGGAAATATTCGTGCGCTGTCGAATGTGTCGCTTGAGATCCATTCGGGCGTGACGGGACTGCTCGGGCCCAACGGTTCCGGCAAAAGCACTCTGATTAAATCGCTGCTGGGCCTGGTCAAATCGCAATCCGGCGATGGAACCGTTTTGGGGCACGCGTGGCCAAATCGGGTCCGTGACATTCGTGATGCTGTCGGGTATTTGCCCGAAGACGACTGTTACATCGCGGGACTCGTCGGAATTGAATCCGTCGCGTTCATGGCGCGACTTTCGGGACTACCCGACACCGAGGGCCTGCGGCGAGCGCACGAAATCATGGATTTTTGCGACATCGGCGAGGAGCGTTACCGCGAAGTCGAAACTTATTCGACCGGCATGCGGCAGAAGTTGAAATTCGCGCAAGCTTTGGTGCACGATCCGCCACTGCTGATTTTGGATGAACCGACGACCGGTTTAGACCCGGATCAACGGCAATCGATGCTCAAGCGAATTCGCACACTGGCACGACATCACGGCAAGTCAATCATTCTATCGACACACATTTTGCCCGATGTCCAATCGGTATGTGATCAAGTCATCATTCTGTCCGAAGGCATCGTTCGTGTGCATGATTCGCTGGAGTCACTTTCACAACTCGAACGCCCGTCGATCAACATGACGGTGATGGGGGACGCGACGGCTCTGATGCAGCGTTGCACTGCCGAAGGTTTCGATGTGACGCCCCAAGGCATCGATACATTGGTGATCGCCGGTGTCAGCGACGACCAAATGCACCAACTGTGGCAATGGGCTGCGGAGACGGGAACGTCGATTCGGCGATACCATCGTGCCAAGAAGAGTTTGGAACAGATCTTTGTCGAAGCTGCCTTGGCGTCACCCGAGACTCTTAGCGAACCATCGGATCTCTCGTTCTTGGACCTTGCCGACAACCAAGCACCGGGAACCAGCTAATGCCAGTTCATGACTTGGGCTACCGATCGTGGGCCGGAAAACGGATGTCGCATTTTTTGCGACCCTGGGTGGTCGCTCGCGGAGGCATTGCGCTGGTTTGGCGGCGACGCTGGTTGCGAATGATGATCATTTTTTCAGCGCTGCCGATTTTGATCTTCGGCTTTGCCATTTTTATGTTCGAGTACGCGGCAACCGATGCCGATGCCCGTCATGGAATTTCGCAGCTACTCGCATTCCAGTTTCGACGACCCGACCTCGCCCTTGCGATTGCCACCGATCACAGTAGCGTTCGGCATGACGTCTGGGCGACGCTGATCTTAACGTTCTTTCGGGTGCCGCAATTGTTTGCAATGGTGCTGCTGGTCGGGCTGATCGCACCGATGTTGATCTCCTATGACTTGCGCAGCAAAGCCTACCTGCTTTACTTCTCGCGTCCGTTGTCACCGAGTGAATACATTCTGGGCAAGTCGGCGGTGATATGGTTCTTTCTCTGTACGATTACGGCCATTCCCGCCCTGGCCCTCTATCTTGTTGGCGTATTCCTGTCGCCCGACCTGTCCGTCCTGCGCGAAACCTGGGATCTACCGCTGCGCATTCTTGCAGCAACCGCTGTGCTAGTGATTCCTACGACGGCGTTGGCACTGTGCTATTCGTCGTTTACGTCTGAGAGTCGTTACGCCACGTTTTCATGGTTTGCTACGTGGGGGATGGGATTCGTTGCCTACAACTTTCTGACGTACGCCGGGGCGCGCGTGCGTGGTGGCCCTCCGGGACGTCGACCGAGGCGCGGACGCCGGGAGCGATGGGAGGAAGCCCAATCGAATGTGCTGAATACGGACACGGCCGACCAAGCCGTGATGGCCCAGGGTCAATTTAACCCCGATCCAATTGGGGCCGGGCAATTTGGACCTGATCAATTTGGACCCGATCAAATTGGGCCCGATCAAATTGGGCCCGATCAATTCGGGCAAGGGCAATTCGGGCCAGGGCAATTCGGGCCGGGCGGTTTTCGACCCGGGCCGCCGGAACTGGAAAATGTGGATCTGGACCGTTGGCGGCTACTTTCGCCCTACGAGACACTCGGCAAGGTTCAATCCTGGGTGTTTGGACTCGACCCAACCGATGGCAGTGTTTGGCCGTCGGTTGCAATGTTGGTCGCGATCACCGTCATCGGATTTGCGATCGTTCGGTACCGAATCGTCGCGAGGCTGAGTGTCTGAGCGATGATCGAATTATCAGGCGTATCGAAACTGTATGGCCGAGTGATCGGGG
>JABDKS010000281.1 GCA_013002105.1 Pirellulaceae bacterium
CGCCCTCCCCGTTGGCTCGCTTAGGCTCACCACCGACCCTCCCGCGACAGCGTGTTTTCCAATGGAAAGTCATACGCGCGGGAGGGTAAAGTGTTGATTGCAAAAGCAGACTTGTGGGTAAAGACAAAGTTCTACCGGCCGACAGGCCTGGCCAAACTGACGCAATTGAAAAGTGCCGGATGAGAGTGCCGGATGAGAGTGCCGGATGATTCGGGCGGCCGGTGGGAACCGGCCCTACGCGTTTACTTCTTCGCTCGATCTGCGATGAAGTCGCGGAGGGCATCGCCGAGTTCCTTTGCCTTCGAGTACCGATCATCGGGGTTTCTGGCCAGCGATTTCATCAGAATCTTTTCCAGCCGTTTGCTGAAATTCGGATTCAACTCCGAAGGAGGCTGAACCGTGCCGGCAGCGACCTCGCTGATAGCAGCAGTCCGATCGTCGGGGGATACGACAACGGGATGTCGTCGCAACAATGTCATGTAAAGCGTGACGCCGAGTGAATAGATATCGCAGCGGCCGTCAATCGTTGAGTTCTGCGCACGCGCTTGTTCGGGGGCCATGAACAGCGGAGAGCCGATGACCAGGCCATCGACCGACTCCGCGGAATCTTCGGCACTGGACGTGCCAAACATCGATTTGCAAAGCCCGAAATCCAAGATTTTCGGTTCGCCCTGCTCATCGACCATGATGTTGGACGGTTTCAGATCTCGATGAACCACACCGTGTTCGTGGGCGTGATCCAGGCCATCGCAAACGCGGGCGAGTGTTTGGATGATCTCCAGCGGAGGTGGTTTGTTGGCGCGAATGTGTCCGTCAAACGTTTTTCCGTCGACCATCTCCATTGCGATATAGCCCAGCTTGTTGTTGATCTGTGCGTCGTACACATGAGCCACGTTCGGATGATTCATCCGTTGCATGACCTGGATCTCGCGGGCGAATCGGCTGAAAACTTGTTCGGTAGCCAAGTCGACTCGGATCAGTTTCAAAGCGACACGGCGACCGGACTCGAGATGCTCGGCTTCCCAAACGGTCGCGAAGGCCCCTTTGCCGATCACTTTTTTGACATCGTAGCCGGGGACCTGCGGTTTGGACCATTCGGCCGGCGGGATCGCTTCGATGATTCGCTTTGCCGCAAACAACCGGCTTCGAATGACGGTGCTTTCGACCGGCTTGGTAAAGTAATCGTCAGCGCCGGCCTCCAGTCCCGCGATCATGTCCTCTTCGGCATTGCGGCTGGTCAAAATCACTACATAAGTAAACGGTCGATGATCGTTCTCTTTGATACGACGACAAATTTCGATCCCGCTAAAGACCGGCATCTGCCAGTCAAGAAAGACAATTCGCGGCGGATCACTACTAGCCAGCTCTTTCATGGCGTCCCTGCCATTGTCGACCGTGATGGGCGTGAAGTCATAACGAGCAACCGTTTTTGCCAGCAGCTTTGTCCACATGGGGTTGTCGTCAGCGATTAATACTTTCACAACTGCGCGTCCTGTCCTATGTCGTCGCGATTTCGTTCCGTGTCTCTTATTCAGCCAGACGTTTGCGTAGTCGTTGTGCGTCGTCGAGCAGGCGTCCCACTTCGATCGTAAGTGCATTCCAAGCGTCGGGGATCAATGCTGCATTCTCCTCGTTCGCCACGCGTTCCAATTCCAAGGCTGCGGCAACCGCCTCGCGAGCCGCAAAGATGGTAATCGAACCCTTCAGTGAATGGGCGCCCTTGCGAATGCCTTCCAAATTTCCTGCCTTAACCTGCGTATCGATCTGCTGCAGTTGCTTGGGGCCTTCGACCAAGAAAAGCTCTGCCATCGAAGCGAGCATCTCCGGGTCACCGGCTGTATAGATCAGCGCTTCCTGCACATTGATGACGGAATCGGTTTCGGGGGTTTCTGTCATGCGGTCACAACATAAGAGGGGTGGGATTAGTGCAATCATAGAGCATTCACGCCACTCGGGGGCAGATTTTTGATCTTGCCGGATTTTGTAGCAACACCCACGGGCGTTTGGTGCGGCTGCCAGCCAGCGAACGTCAGCCGGGTGACGCTGCCGTTCTGATGGCTTAAGCTCGTGCCGGTAACGATGCCTTGAGCACTCCCCTCCCCTGACAAAGTAAGCGAGAATCAATGAGTGACCGAATCATTATGCGAACCGGCGAAAGCCTTGTTGCTGGCGGACCGCCATTCACGGCAGCCGAACCGGAAGTCGTCATTGGGGAATTGGATGGTCCAGTCGGCACGGCGATCGCAACTTTGACAGGGGACCAGACTGCAGGCCATTCCAAAGTATTCGCGATTCTGAACACCGACATTCAAGTTCGCCCCGTGACCCTGATGGTCAGCAAAGTTACCGTCAAGAGCTCACGCTACACCAATATCCTGATGGGAACGGTTCAAGCCGCGATCGCAAACGGTGTGTTAGACGCTGTTCGCGCCGGTGACTTGCCCAAAGAAAAAGCCAACGATTTGGGAATCATCTGCAGTGTTTGGCTGAATCCCGGGGTGATCAAAGAAGACAATTTGGATCACAAGGCACTGTTCGAGATTCATCGCAAGGCAATGGCACAAGCGATTCACAAGGCCATGCACAACGAACCTGGGATTGATTGGTTGCTAGAAAATCAAGACAAAATTACCCACAAGTATTACGAACGGGGACTTGCTGGCGAGATTTGATGACGAGATTTGATGACGAGATTTGAAAAAGGGGAACACGTCCCGTATTCTCATTTCGCTGGTATCAATTTGCGGCGATGGGAGCACCTTGCGCCGTCTGTTTAGTCAAGTTGTTCGAGAAACGATTCAGCGTTTTGCAGATGTTGCTCGCGTTTCTCCGAATCCATTTTCTTGACCATGCTGCACATCATGGCCCACCGCGGGTTCTTGCTCAGTTCCTCGGCATGGTTCCAGATCCAGCGCCAGTACAATCCGTCCCAGATGTCACACCAGGAATCTTTTTTGTAGTGGCTCATTTTGCGGACGTACGACGACCCAGAAAAGTAGGGTTTGGTCGTGATCAAACCGCCGTCCGCGTTTTGGCTCATAGCATACACATTGGGCACCATCACCCAGTCGTAGCTGTCGATAAACATTTCCATGAACCAGAGATAGATGTCGTCCGGATCGATCTCGCACAAAAACATAAAACCGCCCAGGACCATCAGTCGCTCAATGTGGTGGCAGTATCCCGTATCGAGTAATCGTTTGATGGTGTCATCGATTGGGAGGATACCGGTGCTGCCATCATAAAAACATTCCGGCATGGGCCGGTGGTGGTCCCAGTGATTGGTCGTGCGCATCTTGACGCCAAGATCCTCGTACGTCGCCCGCATAAATTCTCGCCAACCGATGACTTGGCGCAGGAATCCCTCGACCGAATTCAACGGTACGTCATTTTTATCGGCAAAATCGACGGTCGCTTGGACGATGTCGTCGGGAGTGAGCAAGCCGATGTTCAGTGACGACGTCAGCATGCTGTGCCAAAGCCACGATTCGCCCTGGACGATTGCATCCTCGTAGGGACCGAATTCCTTGAACCGATTCTCCAAAAAGTGCTTGAGCCATCGTTTTGCATCTTTGCGAGATGTCGGATAGTAAAGGTCATCTAAATTGCCGGGGTTGTCCGCAAACTTTTGCTCGACGTGTTCTTTCGCGGCGATGTCGATGTCGTCGCGTTTGAGCGAGAGGATGGGCGGAATCGATTCGAGAAGTTTTTTGGGGACCTTCTTGCGATTGTCCTCATCGAAACTCCATTGGCCGCCAACGGGTTCTCCCTCGTCCATCAAGATGTCTAATCGCTGACGTTGCCATTTGTAAAAATCGGCCATAAACCAACGCTTCTTGCCAGACCGATACTGGGAATTTTCCTCTTTCGAATTGATGAAGCCGGGGTTCGGCAGAGTCTCAAGCTCGACTCCCCGCTCATCAGCCAATTTGTGGAGTCGTTTTTCTAGGACAAAATCCGTTGGGTCGATCACGCACAGCGACTCGTCTTGCCGGTCGCCTTGCTGCAGCAATTCCGTCAGTTGATCGATGACCGTTTTGTCTTCCGCATAGGAAACGTAGTCCACGTCGAATCCAGAGTCGATTAGCTGTGATTCGTAACGTTTCATGGTGGCACGGTGCAGCCAGAGCTTTTGCTGGTGAAATCTGGCAGGATAACGTGGGTCGCCAAAAAAGAGAGAATCCTCCAGCAGAATCACGCGACCAGGATCGCGTTCTAGTCCGGGATGATCGGCGAAAAGCTGGTGTGGAAAGATAAGCAGGATCAATGAAATTTCTTTCTGGTTGCAGGGGCGTCAAACCTCGGTAACAGGACGCTAGTCACAGTCCTACAATGATTGATACCGACAGTACTCCAGTGCGATAATGGTCCAGCACCATCATACGGCTGGTTCAAGTCAACATTCCCCAGTTACCCAGTCACATCGATGTTCGCCATGCCCAAACTTGTCTTTTCTGCATTGCTGTCGATCAGTCTGTTATCCGCTACGACGGCCGATCAGACCGGACGCGTCTTGTTCGATTTTTCGGATGCCCAGTCGCTGGCTAAGTGGCAGATCGTCAACGATACGGTGATGGGCGGGAGGTCTAACAGCAAGGTGGAGACCACCGAGGATCGTCAGATGCGGTTTTCGGGGAACTTGTCACTCGCCAACAACGGCGGGTTCGCCTCTGCGCGTTCGCGTCCGGCAAAGCTAAGCTTGGAACAGGACGACGTGATCGTATTAAGGGTTCAAGGCGATGGCCGAACGTACACGTTCAATTTGTACGTGCCGACTCGGCGCGTCGCCTACTCGTACCAATTGGATTTCAAGACCCAAGCTGGAGAGTGGACGGAAGTAAAGTTGCCGCTCAGTCAATTTGTTGCCCATTCCTTTGGGCGGAAAGTTCCCGGCGATCAATTGGATGCAAATCAAGTCAACTCGGTGGGGATTTTGCTTGGCGACAAGAATCCAGGTGCGTTCCAGCTAGTTGTCGACTGGATCAAAGTGGCCCGTGACTGATGAGTGTTGCCGCATCCATTTCCTCGGCGATCGCTTGACGCAGTGGTGTGCCCCCAACAGAATCCCGTTGGGCATACAATGCCTCTCGTCAGCGTTTTTTTACCGGGCGACATCCTGCCGTGCGAAATCTTGTCGGGCGTGATGTGACTGGACGTTGCGACGTGTCCCAG
>JABDKS010000285.1 GCA_013002105.1 Pirellulaceae bacterium
TGCAACGAAGTCGCTAGCACGATCGATATATTGCCAACGCTGGCCGGGTTGTGCAACGCAAAGTTGCCGGAAAAGAAGATCGACGGAAAAGACATCAAGGCCCTCATGCTCGGAGAGCCCGGCGCAAAGTCTCCTCATCAACACTATGCCCTGATGCACGGACCGGGAACGGTCAGATCCGGTCCATGGAAGTTTTATCCCTGGAAAGAAACCAACAGCGGCAAATATGTCCTTAAAGACCATGTTCCCTCCAAAGATCCTGTGCAGTTATACAACGTGGTCACTGATATCGGCGAACGCAGCAATGTCGCTTCCGGGCATCCCGAGTTAGTTCAGAAACTGCAGGCTGTTTTTGATACCCACGTTGCGGAGATCAAGGCCAACCAGCGGCCCACGCAACTCATGATTCGCCCCGCAAATCCGATTGCATCTGCTGACTTGCCCAATCGCAAAGCAAAAAAACCAACTCGATCGCTTGATTGGTCCAAAGTCAAATTGGGAGATGTCTACGAAAGCAGCAGATCTCCCAAAGTGGCGAAGCGGCCGATCACGATTTCTGCGACGGTAGCGGGTGATGAACTAACAGGGATCGTCGTCGCTCAGGGTGGAGAGGTGGTTGGATATTCGCTGTACATCAAAGACGGCGAGTGCGTATTTGCGGTTCGGCTATCGGGTGACGCGATCCACCGAGTAAAAACGCCGATCGCCAACGGTGAATCGACCATCAAAGCAAGGATTGATGCAGGCGGAACCTTGTCGCTGCAAATTAACGACGGTGAAGTGACGTCTGGATCGGGAGGACTGATTGGGAAACATCCTGCGGAATCCCTCTGCATCGGCCACGACGACAAGAAACTGGTAGACACGCAATCGCCTACAACGCCATTGAGTGGCAAGTTGATTGCGTTGAAACTGGAATAGTATGCGTTCGCATACTGTCTGCGAGGAAACCTGTCGGCGAGGAATTTGTCTAACGTTCAGTCGTAACGAACTGACCACACATGTTGCTATTTTCCCGGCGTGTTATCCTGTCTCGGGTCAGAAACACGCAAAGACGGACACTCGACATTTCCCGCGGAAGATCTGAAACTTTCACACTCTGTCCTTTCGCGCCGGACCAATGCTTGGCAGCAGATGGTTCCAAACTTGTTAGGTACAAAAGACAAACCAAGGATACTTCATGAAAATCGGTATTATCGGACTCGGAAATATTGGCCGAGTGCACGCAAACAACATCCAGAGTGGGCTGGTGGAAAACTGCGAACTTGTCGCGGTCGCAAACCAACCCATTGAATCAATGGACGATTTCAAGGAGCAGGGCATTGCTTGTTTTGACGATGGATCGGCGTTGATTCAATCCGGTTTGGTCGACGCTGTTTTGATCGCGTTGCCGACCGCACTGCACGCCCCGCTGGGAATTGAGGCACTTCAAGCGGGTCTGCATTTGATGATGGAAAAGCCCCTCGCCTGCCACAAGGCCGAAGGCGAACGAATCTTGGCCGCTAGAAAGAGTGACGATCAGGTAGCCTCCCTGATGATGAACCAGCGTACCCATCCTTGTTATGTCAAAATCAAGCAATGGATTGATGATGGCGCACTGGGCGAACTGCAGCGTGTTTCATGGACGATGACCAACTGGTTCCGTCCGGAGATCTATTATCAATCGAGTCCCTGGCGCGCGACATGGAAGGGCGAAGGCGGCGGCGTGCTCATGAATCAGTGCCCGCACAATATCGACGTGCTCCAATGGCTGATCGGCATGCCCTCTTCGATTCGCGCGCAGTGTTCGTTCGGTAAGTACCACGATATTGAAGTGGAAGACGAAGTGAATGCGTACTTTGAATTTGCAAATGGTGCCACAGGACAGTTTTCAGCGAGCACCGGAGAGTCGCCCGGCAGTAACCGTCTGGAGATCGTCGGTGATCTGGGCACGATCACAACCGATGGAAACGAAGTGACGTTGGTCCGCAATAGCGAATCGGCTGCCGCGTTCAGTCGATCCACCGATGAAATGTTCGGCACTCCAGAAACCAGCGAAGAACATTTTAAGCCGACCGAATCGGTCAATCAGCACGCCGCCATTTTGAGCAACTTTGTCCAAGCGACGCGTGGGGAGGCGGAATTGATTGCGCCGGCCAGCGAAGGTCTGCGATCACTCGAATTGGCCGGGGCAATGATCTATTCCACCTGGATTAATGATGCCGTGGCATTGCCGCTGGACAGCGCGGCCTATGAAAAAATCATGCTGGAAAAAATTGCACAGTCCAAGCCACGTAAAGTGGTACAGACCACGGCCAAAGTGGACATGTCCAAGTCCTACCGTTAGCGGAGCGTCGAGCCAGAGAATGCGTCCGTTGGCTTGCGAGGGTTTCCAAATCACGATCCGATTCGTGATCGGTAACCTGCGGCGAGTCTTCATCGCATTTGCGGACGAACGGCAGTTGCATTTTGCAAAACGATCGAAACTATCGTGGTTTTGAGTGTGTCAACTGGCGAACACTACGCAACACGGCAGCAATTTCATCGTCCTTCAAATCGGGTGCAACATCACAGTAATAGTTTGTCTCGATGCCCATCACTTGTTTCAGTAACGCGGCCTGGGCTGGTTCGACGTCCAAAACGCTGCCAGCCATCTCGAAATCTCGATCCCAAAGTATGCGATCAGCCAAACTCTCCGTCACTGATTCCCATTGCTCCAGGTTTCTGCTCTCGGCCGATTGCGGTGTCCAAGAGTTCTCTGACGGACCATCCCAGTGATCGAAGGCCGCGTCTGAACGGTATTCTTGGTGTGCGGCCAGCGCTAGGCGTCGCCAAAAACATTTCCATGCGTCATCGTCACTGCGATCAATTTCTATATCGACTTCAATCTCGATTAGACGCGCGAGGGTGCGAAAGATTGCGTACACTGCCGCCTCGTTGACCGCCGTAAGCTCAAGAGTCTCATCGGTCTTGGTTAACAAATGCTCGGCGACCGATTTGGCGATCATCAACTGCTGGGTCGGTGTGGCTTCATCGAACAACGCCACGCCAAAGTCCCATAATGGCGGTTCGTCGCTGTGGGTTATGTTGTCGCTGATCAGGTCGATCATATACGCCAGCGTCTCCCGTACCACCGTTGCTTCATTGCCCGCCAAAGTTCGATCGCCTTCGGATGTCTGCCAAGTCATTTTGCCCTCCGCGAAAAGTTCTTTCTGTCAATGTAGTGGATTGATACTTCAACAGGTGGCCCTGACACGTCTGGTCGAGCGGTTTGGAATCAAGTGGGCGAACAAGCGTTCGAACTGACCGAAAAACAGTGGTGGGAGCCGCTAAGTGAGCGAAAAGACGAGATCACGTACGTCATGACCCAATGACGTGATGTCTTGAAGGACAAATCATCGGAGCCGCGAGTATCCGATACAGCGTGCTGAAAGTTTCCGCACAAACCGGCTGGCTTGGCCCAGCAAATCAAGGCAGAATCGAACCAGGGGTCAAAATTCGCGTGGGTGACCGCTGTGGGTTAAGATTCTCTGAGTTCCTGCTCCGTTCCACTGAACGACATGATTTTGGATTCACGAATGAAACAGATTTTTCGCGTTATCGGCCTCTTGGCCTTGTTGTTTGTTTTACAGGCGCCATTTGCGACGCCTTGCGTTGCCGCGGACAAACCAAATTTTATCGTCTTCCTGGCTGACGATCTTGGATGGGGGGATTTGGGTTGCTATGGACACCCCAAGATTCAGACTCCAAATCTGGATAAATTTGCATCCGAAGGTGTGCGATTCACGCAGGCTTATGCGGCATGCGGAGTCTGTTCGCCGAGTCGTTCATCGATCCTGACTGGCCGCACTCCGTATCGAAATGGAGTTTGGCGGTGGTTGCCCGTTGGCAACGAAGCCCATTTGCGGGAGAGCGAAATAACGATCCCCGAGACGCTGCGCCCGCTGGGGTATCAGACCATGCACAGTGGCAAGTGGCATCTGAACGGCTACTTCAACAGCACCGAGCAGCCGCAGCCGGATGATCACGGCTACGACTGGTGGTTTGCGACTCAAAACAACGCGTCCCCGACGCACAAGGATCCGATCAATTTTGTTCGTAATGGACAGGAGGTTGGTCCGCTCAAAGGATTTTCGTCTCCGCTGGTTGCCCAGGAAGCGTCGGCGTGGCTGAAAGCGGAGCGTGATCCGAACCAGCCATTCTTCATCACCGTTTGGACGCACGAACCGCATTTGCCGATCGAAAGTGATCCGAAGTTTCAGGAGCTTTACAAAGAGATCGAGAATCCGGGAGTGCGGCAGCATCACGGCAACGTCACTCAATTGGATCATGCATTTGGCAACTTGATGCAGACCGTTGATGAACTGGGTCTGCGAGATGACACGTTTGTGATTTTCACCAGCGACAATGGGCCCGAGGGTTCTGGCAAGGGCAACCTGAAGAATCCGGAATCACAACAAAATCGTACGTGGGGTTCCACCGGCGGCCTGCGTGGTCGCAAACGGGACAGCCACGAGGGCGGCATTCGCGTACCCGGCATCGTCCGCTGGCCCGGAAAAATCAAACCGGGCACACGGAGTGATGTACCGATTATTGGTTCGGACATCTTTACAACGGTCTTGGAGATCGCCGGTGCGGCGGTACCGACGGATCGCACGATCGATGGCGTTAACCTGTTGCCGGCTTGCGAGAACAAAGATCTAGAGCGTCCCATCCCGCTGTTTTGGCGTACGCACATTGCTCCGCCGGCCAGTCATGCGGCTATGAGAATCGGGGACTGGAAGATCGTTGCCGACCAAAACTTGGAGAAGTTTCAGCTGTACTTGATCGCCAAAGACTGGAAAGAGGAACATGACTTGGCTGGCGAGATGCCAGAGAAACTGGCGGAAATGAAGGCGAAGTTTCTTGAGGTTTGGGAGGGAGTCGAAAACGAAGGCCCGCGGCAGTGGTGGGCTAATCAGCCGCAAGGCGGCAAACGCAAGAAAGGTCCAAAGTTGTCCGATGGCACAGACAAGACAGGAGACTTCGACGTTGTCAAAGGCGCGACCGTATCGGCGAGCGAACTGGGGTATCTGCTGGATACCGGTGAGGGCGAAGGGTTTGCATTGCAAAAGTTGGACGCTCCCGTGCAAGAATCCGCCACGTTTAAAATCCAGTATCGCTCGGCAGTTAGCAGTAAGACTCGAAACGCCTGTTTTTGTTTTGGATCGGCGGCTGAGAACGATCGCTTACATAAAGCCGGCACGATGATTGGAATGGGCAGCCACGGAGCATTTGACGGCAGTTGGGCCAATGTCGGAATCGGTGCCAGTAAAAAAGATGATTTCGATGTCAACGATCTATTCACTGCGACGGTGACGATCGATTTAGACCACGGAAAGTTAATCCTTAGCGTCAACGATACGCGGATCGAACATCAACTACCAAGTAGTTTGGAAAGTGTCGACTACGTCGGTATCTATGCCAAAAACACCAAGACGGAGTTTTCCAAAATCATCCGTGTGAAGTGATTCAGGAGATTTCTTGAATGTTTGTATGCCGGGATTTGTATGCCAGGACTTGTCTTGGCTACGCCGCGCCAGGACAGGTCCTGGCCTACGAAAGCCCAAATCATTCTAGAATTGCTTCGGCCAGCGGCGTCGGCTCCCACTGACGCGACAGTGCAAAGAGAAACAATCAAATTCGTTCGAGTCCTTTCTATCAATCAAGAGAGCGATGCAATGAGAAATCTGATTTCAGTAGCCATGCTATTCGTGTGCGTACTTTATGGCACAACATTGGTAGGACAGGAGATTCCCGTGCCCAAACCGGGGCCGGAGCTTGATGTATTCAAACCGGATGTCGGAACCTGGGATGTTGAAATCAAGACGTGGACAGGTCCCGGTGAACCAGCTGTTACCAAGGGTAAAGAAACCAATCGTATGCTTGGCGGTTTTTGGATGCTAACGGACTTCCAAGGCAGCATGATGGGACTGGATTTCAAAGGTCACGGGCTCTACAGCTATGACGCTGAAAAGAAGCACTATATCGGGACTTGGGTAGACTCATTGAGTCCCAACAAGATGGAGATGACCGGCGAGTACGACAAGGACAACAAGACCATGACGTTTGAAGGGATGGCGCCCGGGGTGGATGGAAGTCCAGCTAAACACGTACTGACGACGAAGTACAGGGAAGATGGCACACGCGTCATGACCATGCAAATGCAAGTTGGCGAAGGAATGATGAAGGTGTTCGAGTTGAGCTACACGAAAGCCAAAGCGACGGAGAATTGAGCTTCGAACTCAGTTTGCTGCCGTATCGATCTTTGTGCAAACCGTCCAGATGGATGCCCTCGGACACGAGTAGGTCGAACTTTCTTGACAGAGTAAAATTGGACAAGTCGTCAGATTCGCCGGCGTGATAGTCGGCGTGTAGGTCAACGCGAACCAAATGCGTCGTAAATTTCAGTATTCAACGACCTAGGTAGGAAAGATCGATGAAACCTTTCGTTGTACTCCGTGCGACGGTCGTCAAGACGTTCCACGGCCCCAGCGTCCGAGCAAAACTCTTGGCCAGTTTATCGACAAAGCGAAAGATCAAACTTGCTGCCAGCTTGATAGCTGTGGTCCTCCTTGGCTTGCCTGTCAGCAGCGTAACTTTCGGACAGGAAAGTCTGTCTGCAACGCGGCTTCAGCAACTGCTCAAACGATTTCCTGCTGCCGATGCCAACGGCGATGGAGTCCTTTCCAAAGAGGAAGCGATTGCGTATCGCAACCAGGTTTCGGCTGGAATTGCACAAGGGGGAAAGGGACAGGCGAACTGGCGCAAGAGCACGCAGGGGATCAAGCGAAACTTCAAAGTCAATCCCGGCTGGGATTTGGAGCGGTTTCCTGAGCACGCGGTTTGCTACAAGACTCCGGCTGAAATCAACGCCATCTTTACGAAAGCGACGTCAGGAAAGCAACCCGCGGTTGTCTCGTTTCCAAAACCAAATGATGGTGCGGTACGCGTTATCGGAATCGGCCATAGTTTTATGGTGCCGGGTTACAGAACGCTGCCCGCGATCAGCCGGGCCGCCGGAATGACGCAACCGCTCTACACGCATGTCGGCGGAGGTATGACAGGCAGTGCCAGGTACAAGTGGGAACAAGAAAACGGCATCTTTGATTTTGATGGCAAGCCGGTTCCAAAACTGCTTTGCTCCATCGCCAATGCGGACTGGGATGCGATGGTGTTCGGACCCTACTACAACGACCGCGCTGCCTATTACTCGTGCTGGATGGACTTCTGCGTGCGTTACAACCCGGACATCAAATTCTATCTATCCGACGCTTGGCCGCAGCTCGAACAGCTTGGAGAAAATCCGCCGTCCGAAGCCTTCTTCACGGAGGAAGTGTTGGACCGAATGGGAAAGGAAAAGCGAGGAACACATCACGAGACTCTTGATCCGCTGTTGAAGGCCTATCCCGGAAAAGTATTCGTGCTTCCGACATCCGACGCGATGGTTCTGGCCGCCAAGCACTTTGTTCGCGGCGAAATGCCGGGGATCGAAGGTTTGCACCGCGTGATCGGTAAGAAGGAACGTTCCCTTTGGAAGGACCAACTCGGGCATCTAGGTCCAGGATTGGAACGCCTCGAAGGTTACGTTTTTTACGCCGCGCTCTATGGACAATCACCAGAACGAATCGAAAACGCGGTTGAGTTTGGAGGGGATACCAGTTTCCCTAGTCCGGAGCTTGACCGCATGTTCCGCAAGATCGCATGGCGGGCCGTCGCGGAACATCCGTTCTCGGGCGTGATCGACCAAGACGGTGATGGGATCAATGACTCGCAGAAAGCGCCCGTTGTTGTTGGAAGCCAAGACTAGAACACTCGCGTCGAGTCATTCTTGCTACGAATTGTTACGCGAAACCGACAAATTGACGCTTTGATTCGCGTTATCGTAACCACTGACGGCGGCGTCGGTTTGCTGCTCTTGGGGATCGGCGACAGCTCGATGAATACTACACCGCCGTACGTGCGGCGGAGGTCGAAATCACTGAAACGCAAGCGAGGTTGGACCGGCCCAAGCCGGCTGTCGACGTGAAGCAGCCCAAGGATATCGCTGACCCGGCTGATCTGATTGGCCGCACAAGTGCACTGCTGAACTTGATTCCGTTGATCTTACAAACGGATTCATCGCGAGTCGTGTCCGTTGTGATTCAAGACCATCAGGTCGTTCCCAAGATCAACGGAGTGATTGCCGAACATCATAACCTTTCACATCATGGGCAAGACCCGGAGAAGATCAACCAGCTGAAGAAGATCGAAACTGAGATCCTGAAATGCTTTGGGGAATTCTTGTCACGAATGAATCAGTCATCCGAAGCCGACACATCTTTGCTCAGCCAAACCTCTGTCTTGTTCGGTAGTAACCTTGGTAACGCGAATGCGCACGATCCGGGCAACCTGCCAATCATTCTCGCCGGTGGCGACTACAAGCATGGAAGCCATGTTGCATTTGACAAAGACAACAATACTCCTCTGTGCAACTTGTTTGTTCATATGCTGAACAGAACCGGTATCGAAACCGAATCGTTTGGTACCAGTAGTGGGGAACTGGACCTCACTTAGCAAACATCGTCGCGCTCGGCCGCCCAATCCAATTTCGACGTCCGAGAGTCTTGCCGACTTTCGCCATAGCAATCAGGAAAGAGTATCGATGACAACCCAATTGGCCGTTACCGCGTTGTTGTTTTTGGTCACAGTACCACCGGCTTATGCCCAGTCCATCGCAGAAAATTGGCATCAATGGCGAGGCCCCGAGGCAAACGGTGTGTCCAGAACCGCACAGCCGCCAGTTTCTTGGAGTGAGGACAAGAATATCAAATGGAAGGTTGAGATCGATGGGCAGGGAACATCCACCCCGATCATTTGGGAGGAGAAGGTTTTCGTTCTGACCGCCATCGACACCGGCCAGAAAGACACATCGATCCCGGATCCAGAGGATCAACCCAAAACAAATTTCTTCGACATCAAACGTCCCAACACAGTTCGTGCGTTCACTGTGATTTGTCTAGATCGCAACACCGGGCAGGAAATCTGGCGCCAGATCGCGACGACCAAGATCCCGCACGAGGGTGCTCACAACGACAATGATTTTGCATCGGCATCGCCGACCACCGATGGCCAGCGCCTTTACTGCTGGTTTGGGTCGGCTGGCTTATACTGCTATGACCTGGCTGGTCAAAAAATCTGGCAGCGCGAGCTTGGTGAGGCTCGCGTGGGTTCCAGTCTCGGCGAGGGCTGTTCGCCCGTCATTCACGATGGCAAACTGGTCGTCGTGCGCGATCACAGCCACCAGGGATCCATCGAGGTACTCGACGCGAAAACAGGTGACACGTTGTGGAAAAAGACTCGCGACGAGGACAACGCGTGGTCGACACCTATCGTGATCAAACATAGTGGAAAAACGCAGGTCATCACCGCCGCGTCAAACTACGTTCGTAGCTACAACTTGGATAGCGGCGAAATCATTTGGCAGTGCGATGGTCTGACTGGCAACGTCATTCCCTGTCCCGTGGTCGACGGAGACTATGTCATTTGCATGAGTGGCTACAAAGGGTATGCCGCCATGGCAATCCCGTTGACTCAGACAGGTGATATTTCCGGCACCAAGGAAATTCGCTGGATCACGGATCGTGGCACTCCCTACATTCCCTCTCCACTGCTTTACGATGGCTTGCTCTATTACAACCAGTCCAATCAGGCCATCGTGACCTGCCTGGAATCCAAGTCCGGTGACGTGATGTTCGGCTCCGAACGGCTGAATCATATTTCGAACATCTACGCATCGCCAGTTGGAGCTGCGGAGCGAATCTACATCATCGGCAGAGGCGGAGAGACCCTCGTGCTCAAGCGATCAAAGCAGTTGGAGATCATTGCAAGTAATCAGTTGGATGAACGATTTGACGCTTCCCCCGCCATCGCCGGCGGTCAGCTGTTTCTGCGCGGAGCAAAGTACTTGTATTGCATCGAAGACCGATCGTAACCGGCCACCACGTCGCGCGCGATCGCCGACAGGCTGGCGGTGATACGCGTTGTCGCGACAACAATCGTACGAATATCTCTTGATGCAAACTACACAGGGGACGTTCAGCGGACGACTCTTGTCCATACGATCCAATGACGATGGTTGTGCACGCAAATCGTTCACGATGCGCGGTCACAGTTCACCATTGATCCGTCACCCTGGCTGAATGCTTGTCATGACGCGGTTGACGACGGCTACGGACACGAACACCGTCGTCAAAAAGAATGAGAGCGGGGGCAATCGTCTTATCGCAAATCGCTGGCACGTCATTTGCAATGAAGGCTTGAGCCAGATTTCACGGGCAGTGGGCCGACTAGGGTTCCGGGGCGAGCAAGGCGATCGAAGTGCGACGGGGGATGCGGGCAGAGCATGCG
>JABDKS010000333.1 GCA_013002105.1 Pirellulaceae bacterium
CCGAGAGTGATCAAACGTCGAACCATCACACACAAGTTGATGACGAAACCAAGAAGCCAATACAAACCCAGTGCCAATTAGAACTTACACCGATTAAGTGCCATTCAGGCCAGGACCTGTCCTGGCACAGCTGCGCCAGGACAGGTCCTGGCCTACGAGAAAACTAAAATTGCTCTAATGTGTAAGAAAACACGCTGAGTGCCTACTGATTTCGCAAGGCGCGTCCCAGAACGGATCGTGCGGCATCGATACTCACCAGAGGTTTCTCGAGCGTTTCCTGGACACACCGCTCAAAGGCAGCCAACTGATCAACGATTCGATAATGTTGTCTGACCGTCTGGCGTGCCTGCTGTGCCAGTTCAATGCGTTTGACCGGATTTGCGGCGATTGCGGCGATGCATTGGGCCATTGCCCGCACATCGGCGACTTCACAAAGAAAGCCATTCTTTCCATGGACAATCACGTCTTCGGATCCGCTGACGCAGGTTGCAACTGGCACTAATCCGCTGGACATCGACTCAAGCAACGCGATCGATGTTCCTTCGGTTTGCGAAGGCAACAGGAATACATCGTGGTTTTGGTAAACCTGTGCTATCGCGGTATGCGGCACGCCGGGATGGAATTCTACGCGGGGGGCTCCTGCGAATGCATCGATCAGAGATTCGCGATCCGGGCCTGATCCAACGACGTCCAGCGTATAGTCCACCCGATGCGAATCGAGTTCGCGAACGATTTCGATCAGGTCAAAGACGCGTTTTTGTTCTTGCGAAAGACGCCCCGAGTAAAGCAATCGAATCGGACCGTGATAGGTGTCTATCGGCGCCTCAACGGGCGACTCCACGCCGTAGGGGACCAAATGAATATCGGGTTCACGCTCCGGCAGTCGTCGAATCAATGTCTCCATGCAGCGCGGGCTGACGGCGATGAAACTGTGAATGATTGGTTCGTAACGCGATAGCAGACTGTAGTAATTGTCGTGATCACAGTGGCATATTCCGATGCATCGAGACTCGTTTCCCGATGCCCGTGATCTTGCCGCCAGTTCATACGCAAAATCCAAATAGTTTGGGATGAACAATTCGGCGGATTCGATCGCCTGCTGGGCACTATGGTGCAACTGCTGCCGCCTCGATTGCATAGCGCCGTTGGTGAACTCCGCAGGTTCTTGGCGCGACCCGTTACTTGGCACAGCTCCCAACGGTTGCGTCGGCTTCTTGGCCGGTTTCACCGGCTTAGGGCGTTTGACAGGTTTTGTTGGCTTGACCGGCTTTTTGGCGGGTTTGGCTGGCTTGGTTGTTTTGGTCGGTTTAGTCGGTCGCTCGGGTGTTGAACCGTTGCCGGAATCATCACCGACCCGCAACGCGTCCTCGGGATCTCGAAAAACTTCCGTCACTTGCCCGGGAAATTCGCCATCGGTCGGTTGTGCCCCGGTGTTGACCGTAACGACGCGCGTCCGGTAGCGATTTGCCATGTAAGACGCTGCTTGAAACGACCAGGTCGTCACGCCACCGATCGAGTGGACGCGATTGACGTAAAATTGAACTTGTCCAGCCATTTGATCTCAACCCGCGTCCAGAAGTGATGCAAAGCGAGATCCACGCAACGCGGCGGCGATTTCGTCTTTGTTCGCAAGACTGCTATCAAGCGATCGCGGCATGATTTTGACAAAGCGTGAGGTGAGTTCGACCGAAGCATCTACGCCCAGGAAATCCAGCACCGTTCGGCAGGTCGCAGATTGCTGATCCAACAGGTCCTCGTAGGTGATTTCCAGCAGGTCCAACCCGACTAGCGCGCCGCGTGCTACGTCGATCCGATGCTCCAGTTCCTCCAATTGGCAAACAATGGTTTGCGGGTTAAGCCGAACCGACGTTTCGACTTGCCGTGGCGATTCGCCATGAATCAGGTTGGGGCGTCGGAATTTTTTGATCAACCTTGGAATCATCGCGGCGGAAACAAGGGCGGACAAAAGGTTTGTTCGAATCAAGTGAATCGCCTTCATGCCCGGTTGCCGGCGCAGGTAATTCAGTGCGCCGGGATGCGTGTCGGCTTGCTGATACTTGAGCTTGAATCCCACCGCTCGCACCAACGGCGGCACAGGATCTGTCTCGCATAAGTTTGCGCCGGTGTCGGCCCAGCGGTAGCAATACAGATGTTCCAGAAACGCTGCCTCCGAATCACTGCCCGATCGCGTGAATAGATCGCCCGCCGCGCCCGCTTCGCCGCGGTAAAAGAATTCACCCCAACTTGCGATTTGATCATGACTGTCAAGCAGACTGCTCAGGTGTGATGAACCGCTCCGGTGATGAAACCAAAGAAAAAAGGGTGCTGGGCACTTCATGAGACGAAAGTTGGTGTATCAGAAAATGGGGGAAGCTTTGATGGAACCAACATGACCGGTTCGGTTGCAGCAGTACGCTATTTGTTGTCCTCAGAGCGGTTGCACGCGATTCTGCTGACAACAATCTGCTGACAAGGATTCTGCTGAAAACTCTGCCGGGTCTCGCTGGACAACGCCAGTTCGAGACATGGCAACATTAGTTGACGACCTGACGCCGACTGACGTCGTGATCGTCGTGAATTGCCATGTTCTGCAGACGATGCGTCGCCGAACGTCGGGTTACCACGATGATGTCTCTGCATACGTTGCCCGACAACGCTACGATCCACGTGCGTTGACCAGGTTGGCTACATCCTATTTGACAAGCCCTACGTTGCATCGCGCAAACGGCGCGTGAAGTCGGGAAAAGCCGCATGAACACGCGTCCAGTTCGGAATTGCTTCGGCACCCTGCGGGTCCTTTCGGAAAACTTCCGCCGCGGTCGTGACGCAGGCGGCAAATGCATCAACAGCGACTTCTTCGCCATGTCGATCGTAGTGCAAGTCATTGACCACGGCATCGGCCGCATACTGTCGAATACAATCCTGGGCTGTTCTCAGGTACGATCCACGCAACGTAATGAACGTCGAACTGCTCATCACGAGGCCTTGGCTGGCGAGCGTGCGATAAATCGTGGTCAGGATGTCGATCGCCATCTTCATCAGGCCCGCCTGCCTATTCTCCAACGACAAGACTTGATGTTTGTGCTCGTAAAGTCGACACAGGTCAACTTGGCAGACACGTTTGAGCGACGTGTTGCGGTAGACCTCTGCCAACGTACCGACTTCCAAACCCCAGTCACTCGGGATGCGATTACTGCGAGCGAGATTTCGGGTCAGCGAGAACTCACCCGAGAGTGGATAGCGAAAGTTGGCCAAAAAATGGACGAATCGACTTTGGTCGAATGTTTGCAACAACGCGCGTAACAGGGGCGCGACCAAAAGACGGACCACGCGGCCATGCATCTGGTTGGTCACGCGTGCGTAGTAGGCTTTGCAAAATTCAAAATCGAGCGCCGGATGGACCATCGGTAAGCACAAACGCGATAATAGGAATCGATCGTAATCGACGATATCACAATCATGCAAAACAAACGTGTCGATCTCCGGGTCGGCCAGCAGGTAGCCAAACGCGGTCCAGACACTGCGCCCTTTACCTGGCGTCGACACTGCCATGCCACTATCGATCAGCTCGTCGTAAAGCGACTGGATTTGCGGGCCATCGGTCCAAAGCACTTTGGCTCGGTCCCCCAACGCGGCCACTTTCCGACAGGTTTCATCGTAGTCATTCTGCTCGGGCGCGACGCCCAGCGTGACCGCAATGGTGTGAATGTAATCAGCTTGCTGTAGCTCTTTCACGATCACGTCGAATGGTTCGGCTCGCATGTCCGATGCCGTCACGGGCAAAACCAAGCCGATTTTGCTCTCGCGTGTCGTATCGCGCAGCATTTCTTCGAGCCGGGGTAGTTGGCCGGTCC
>JABDKS010000351.1 GCA_013002105.1 Pirellulaceae bacterium
ACACAACCGGGGCTATCGCCCATCGGCTAGCGGAAACTGACGCCGTCCGGTTTGCGGGGTACGGATTGCGCATGGCGGAGCGACGTCCACCAAGAACATGCCAAACTGAGTATCGTCACAGCGAACAGAACTCAGCGAGTTACGAATTTAATCCCCCGCACGGCGATAGCCGCGGTTCTTGCGTGCAGGATTTTGACACAACCGGGGCTATCGCCCACCGGCTGGTAGAAAACAATACTGCCCAGTTAGCTGGCTTTGTGTCGCTTTCGGCAAATCGACATCCTCCTCGGTGCAGACGGGTAACATCGGTGTGATTCGATTGTTAACCGCCCTCAGTGCCAGCTATTCGTGTACAAACCGCGCGACACCTGGCCTTCGCCATCCGTTGAAATCCCGAACCAGGCAGGTCGATCATTCTTGTGGTGATTCCAGCGAAGACCCAGCGACGTCGTTGTCGAACTTGCTGACGCTGGTGGCGGTTGGGGTATTTCGTTGGTAACGGACTGAAGTCCGTTCTACGGAGTTGGGGATACTTGGCCACCGTTAGCCGCGTCTCGATCGACGGCGTAGCCGCAAGCGAACCGTCACTGATTTCGCATGCAACATTTCTTGTACTTCTTTCCGCTGCCGCAGGGGCAAGTGTCATTACGCCCCACACGATCCGAGGCACCGGTTGCCGTAATACTTGGCGTCGGCAGCGCGGTATCTGTCGCAGAGCGGTGCGTGACTTTGCTTTGCGCGGCTGGCCGCTTTGGTCGGATTGCCGTACTGTTAAACTGCCCGCCCTGCTCGATTACATCGGTCAGGCGCTTATATTGAATCACCTTCCGGCGCAAGATTTCATCGGCTTCCTCAGGTTTCTCTCGGCAGGTTCTCGCAGATTTCGGACTCAAGGCAAAATTTTCGATGCCTTCACTTGTCGCTTGCTGCATCAGTGGGTGGCTATCGGGCAAAGAAAGTAGACATGCGGCGTCAAAGATCGCCATCTTAAGCATTTCCGTTCCGTCCGAATCGCGTGCCTGCTGACTCAAACACTCCCATTGATCTCGCAGAATTTGGATGCAGTCGTCGCGGTTCAAATAACCGTTCCAAACCGAGACAGGGAAGTAGGCAATGAGCGACGCGCGGTCGATATCGCTCCGCCCAGTGTCTGCAACGCGATCGACAATCGGTTGCGTTTGACCGACCAGAATGTGCGAAAGTGCAAAGATCATGCTATCGTCGATCGAATCACCAAACCACTCATAGCGTTGCGTGGCCGAAAGATCCAGGACGTCTAGAAATAACTGCGCATCATTGAACAAGATTTGTCGCTCATCAGCTTTGCGCGAAAGCAACGTCGCTGCTAGATAGGGTCCATTGTCAGTGATCGGTTCGTTCAGCCTCGCCGATGTGATCCCCCGTCGGACGCGCTGGGCCAATGGCTCGACGGCGTGAGCAACGTAGTGATCGAGATTCTCAACTTCTCGCGCGGGATACCGTTCATAGCTGGACTGATCGATTGCTGAGAGCCATTGCGAAACCTGATCGGCATCGGCACGATCGGAACTACGCAGCGAACCAGCTGGCAGTCGACGATAAGTCGCCGTCTGCGGATTCAAATCGTCGGTTTCCCAGGCGAACACGCTCCAGTCTTGAAGATAAGTGATCGGGTCGGCGAGCATCTGGCGATCGTCTTCGGCACGTTGACGCAGAAACTCCGCTTGAAATTCGTCGGACATTTCCTCGAGAAAATCGATATCGACGTAGTCGCCGTCGATCTGGTTCCGCCGAAAACATTCGCCTGCCAACTCCTTCAAATCTTTGCCGCCAATTTCGATCAGGGTCATAATGATCAGTGTCGAAAATGCATCGTAAGTAACCGAGTGACGTTCATCGAGCCATTTTCGCACCCAGTCGATGGCGATGGAATATTCGAGTGCATCTTCACCCACCAGATTCAACATCGCATCAGCAGCCTGCATCTTGACGTATTGGCTGACCCCGTCTGAGCAAACGAGCGAGTCGACCCACTGACAAAACGTCACCACGTCGTCGCGATCCGCGACTGCTGTTAGCAGAGCGCGTGTGAACGGTTCGGTGACTTCCCCGGCGCATGCGTCGATCGTGTCGTCGTCACACCGAAAAAATCTGTCGAACCAGTCTTGCCAACTCGGGTCCGGTGCGACGCCGATCAGGTGGTAGCAAAAAAACGCTTCGCGATGCCGTGTCCCCAAACCTTTCTCTTTCGACTGGACGATCGTTTCCATTCGCTGTTTCAGGTCCAACATCAAGTCCGGACCACGATGCATTAGTTCACGCATAACACCCGCGGGCACGACCCAAGATCGAAAACGTCCCAGCGAGTCGATAAGCTTGGCGGGATCGAGAGCAGTGGGGGCGACCGTCATGTCACTTTCATCCTGAATTGGGCGTGAGGCGAACAAGAATGAAAATTGTATCGCAACAGATGTCCATCCCCCACCCAGCAATCGACTACCGGTTTCGTCGCTGATTTGCTCTATCACGGAGGATATCAATTAGCGTTCGCGTCGAGAGGTTCGATGTAGAATCC
>JABDKS010000364.1 GCA_013002105.1 Pirellulaceae bacterium
GCAGGCAAAGGAAAAGGCCGATGCCATCATCGACGATCTGATGCCCGCCGACCAACTAGCCATCGTCCTTTTTGACAACCAACCTCGAACCCTGCTCAGCTATGAACAGGCGGCGGAATTGACACCCGAGCAGCTCAAGAAAACTGCTCGATCTGTTCTTGCCGATACCGCACCAACCTGGCATGCAACGCAACTGGGTCGCGCCATCAGTTACGCAGCCGATATCGCGGTGACCTACGAAGCCGACGATTCGGTCCAACGCGATGCAACGGAAAAGGAAACAATTGGAAAGCCAACCGGACCGGCAAAGCTAGTTCTGATCAGTGACATGCAGCAGGGAAGTCACCTGGAGAGTCTACAAGCGTATTCATGGCCAAAAGAACTAACGTTGGATATCCGCCGTGTCGTCGCCGCTGGCAAAACTAACGCGTCGGCTCAGATACTGAGCATTGGAGACACGTTCGGCAGCACCGATCGCATCCGCGTTCGCGTCGCTAACGTCGACGGATCGGAATCATCACGATTTCGACTCTCCTGGGTGGGCGACAGCAATCAAGGATTCGAAATGCCGGTGCAAGTTCCACGCGGTGAAACGCGCGTGATTCGCATGCCGCTGCCCCACCGCGATGTCACCTCACTGATGCTGCAGGATGACGATCACTCATTTGACAATCTGCGTTACCTCGTCAGTCCACAACCCCAGTCACTCACGCTGCTGTATTTGGGTTCGGATGACACCAGGGCGCCGACTCGCACCGACGTCACCAACGCGAACACGAATGCGACGCCGTCCGCTGCCGATCGAGCTCGAGACAGCCTGCTGTACTACCTGAACCGTGTTCCGCTGAATAATAGTCGTCGTGAAGTGACCGTGACGGCAATGCCGCCGGACAAGTTGATGGCGGTTCCCGATTCACAGACAACGCCCTTGGTCGTGGTCGGCCAGAGCGTTTCAACCGATATTGCCGAGCGTCTGAAACAATACGCTGCCGCCGGCGGCAAACTGTTGTTCGTGATGTCCGAGCGATCAGATCTGCAAATGCAGCCCGCCATCGAATCAATTAGCGGCGCAAACAACGTTCAGTTCACCGAGGCCAAGGTGGACGATTATGTCATGTTTTCACAGATCGACTTTGCACATCCACTCTTCGAACCGATGTCGGATCCTCAATTCAATGACTTCACTAAAGTTCGGTTTTGGTCGCATCGCAAATTAGCTTCATTGCCGAACGACTGGAATACGATCGTCAAGTTCGACGATGGGGATCCAGCCATCGTCGAAAAGATTATCGGCGAAGGCCGAATGTGGGTAATGACAACCGGCTGGCAACCCAGCGCCAGCCAACTGGCTTTGTCGACCAAGTTTCTGCCGCTGATCTACAGTTTCTTTGAAACGCTTGGTGGAGATGCCGATCAATACGGATCGATCACGTTGGGCGAACCGATTGGCTATCCGCCCTCGCCATCGGCGACCATCACGGGCCCGGGTGAGACAACGTTTGAGTACACCAGTCAAGCTGATTTGGATCTGATTACCCAACCTGGCATCTATCAGTACAGCGATCACTCTACGACCCATCCCTTTGCGGTAAACCTGGCCGAATCGGAAAGTCATACGGTTCCAATGGCCGACGATGTGATGGATCGATTTGGCATCAAAATGGGCAAGACACTCACCGTCGCTCAGTCACAAATGAATCAGCGACAATTACGTGACATCGAGCTGGAGAAACAACAAAAAGTATGGCAGTGGCTGCTCGCCGCCGCCCTCGTGCTCCTAGCGATCGAAACACTGTGGGGTGGTCTGATCAGCCGCTCCAAACCTCAAACGGCAACTTCGTAAACCCGATCTCGATCGGCTCAGCGACCCGCAGGCGAAAAACACAATTATGTACGACGCACTTTTAGACCGACTCCGACCTGTCACGCGAAGATATCGCTCGCGCCGCTTGTGGTGGATCATCACCGCCATTGCACTCGCGTTTGCGATCATCGCTTTCGGTTTGCTCAGCCAAGCCACCAGCGGCGAATTGGATGGGACACGATTGGCCTCGCTGATTGGTCTGATGGCACTGGCCGCCATCGTGACCGCGGCGATCGCCAATCGTTTCGCGTACCGAGACGTACGACCGATCGCTACCCAGATCGAAAAAACGTTCCCGGATCTGGATCAGCGGTTGTTGACTGCATTGAGCCAAGACGAAGAAGCCGCGGGTCAGCCGTTGGGTTATTTGCAACGTCGCGTGATCAAAGAAGCCCGCGATCATTCCCGCCAGCACGCGTGGACCGATGCGCTACCGACTGGAAAACTATGGATCAGTCGCCTCGCCGGCTTGACCGCACTGGGACTACTGGCGTGCATGCTGTCGATTCTTTCGACGTCGACCCCGCTGCCGGACGGACAACGCTTCAGTGATCGCGATGCAACATCACCCATCGATGTCGTGATCCAACCGGGCAACGCCGAAGTCGAACGCGGATCAAGCCTCGCAATCACGGCCAGGTTTTCTGACGATGTGCCCGACGAAGCAGAATTGGTGTGCACCGCCACCGACGCCGATGGCAATGAAACGGTCCGGCGGATCAGCATGACGCAAAACCTTGATGATCCGATCGTCGGTGGTTTCATCGCATCGGTCGACGATCATTTTACGTATCGAATCAGCACACAGGATTGGACAAGCGAATCGTTTTCCATTGATGTCTTCGATTTCCCATCGCTCGTTCGCAGTGATGCCGGCCTGGATTACCCCGACTATACCGGCATGGATGACAAAATCGTCGAGGACACGGTCCGCGTGTCAGCGGTGGAAGGGACCAGAGTGAAATGGCTCTGTTTTTTGAATAAGCCAGTTGCATCGGGTGAACTGGTCGACAAGGACGGAACTCGAATTGCATTGAAACCGGATGCTGATTATCCCGGAGCACTGTCCACTGAATTCGATTTAACAGAAACCAAGCGGCTTACTTTACAACTGGTCGACGATACCGGACGCCAAAACAAATATCCCCCGGAATTGGTCGCCCGCGTGCTGCCCAATCAGCCGCCAAAGCTGAAGTTGACCAACGCAAAAGATGCCAGTGTTTCGCCGCTGGAAGAACTGCCGTTGGGCGTCGAAGTCCGCGATGATTATGGGATCTCCCAAGTCGGACTCTCGTACACGTTCGCTGCTCAACCGCCCAAAGATGTCGTGTTGGAGAAAGAGATCCCGCGGGGTGACAAAAAGCAGATCGAGCACATGATCGCGTTCGAAGAACTCAACGCCGAACCGGATCAACTGCTGGCCTACCATTTTTGGGCCGAAGATTTCGGTCCCGGTGGCGAATTAAGACGCACCGAAAGTGACATGTTTTTTGCAGAGGTGCGACCGTTTGAGGAAATCTATCGCGAAGGGCAACCGCCCGCTGGTGGTCAGCAGCAACAACAACAGCAACAGCAAAACCAGAATGGGCAGAAGGCAGAAGAGTTAGCTGAGTTGCAAAAGCAGATCATCAATGCGACTTGGACGGTGATCCGAACCGAACGAGGCACCGAGCGGACCGAAGCATTCAGTGACAATATTGAATTGCTGATCATTTCTCAAAATGACGCACTCGCACAACTGGAAGAATTGGCGTCCGAGTTGCAGGATCCGCAGTCCCAAACGTTTGCCCAGTCCGTTCGAATGCAGATGCAAAAGGCGGTGGACGAATTGGGGCGGACCGCAGCATCTGATTCCGTTCGCCCGCTGCATCCGGCACTGGCGGCCGAACAAGCGGCGTATGGAGGACTGCTGAAACTGCGAGCACGTGAATTCCAAGTCACTCGCTCTCAGCAACAGCAAAGCCAAAGTCAGTCCAGTGCCTCCCAGCAACGACGACAACAGCAATTGGACGACTTGGAACTCAAACAAGAAGAAAACCGTTACGAAACACAACAACAGGCGCAGGAGAATAGCGAGGAGGCGCAGCAGCAGCGTGAAGATCGTCAGGTTCTCAATCGGCTGCGCGAACTGGCGCGGCGACAGGAAGATTTGAACAAACAATTGGCCGAATTGCAGTCGGCGTTGGAGCAAGCAGAAAGCGAAGAAGAGCGAAAAGAGATCGAGCGACAACTCAAACGACTGCGCGATCAGCAACAAGATCTGCTGAGAGAAACCGACGAACTGTCCGAACGAATGAAGTCGCCGGAAAACCAAGAAGCGATGACCGAGGCAAGTGAGCAGCTTGACCAAACTCGCGAGAACGTTCGCAAGGCCTCCGAGGCGCTTGAACAAAACGACGCGTCCGAAGCGTTGACGGCCGGCAAACGGGCCGAACGTGAGTTTGAAGAGATGCGGGATGAATTCCGGCAACGAACCGCCGGAGAATTCAGTGACGCCGTTCGAGAAATGCGCAACGATGTTCAAAAACTAAGCGAGCAGCAAGAGAAACTGGCCGATGATCTGCAGAACCTGAACCAAAAAGATCAAACGCCGGGTTTGCGTGGTGACAATAAGAGCGGTGAAATCCAGCAGGCACTCGGTACCCAACGCGAGCAGCTAGGTGACTTGCTGGAAAAGATGCAGGAGACGGTCGAGCAGGCAGAAGTGGCCGAACCACTGCTGGCACAAAAACTGTACGACTCATTTCGCAAAACCCAGCAGCGACAAGTGGATCGAAAACTGGCCGAAACAGCAGAATTGCTGCGACGCGGTTTTGAAAACGAAGCTCGGGAGTTGGAAGAGCCGGCTCGCGAGGGAATCGATCAACTACGCGAAGAATTAGAAGAAGCGGCTACGTCGGTATTGGGTGACGAAACGCAATCGCTACGACGCGCACTGGGTGAATTGGATCAACTCAGCCGCGATCTAGAAAGCGAAATCTCTCAAGCCGACCCCAACGCACGTCGCGGTCAAGGCGAGTCGCCCGATTCACAACCAGGTCAGGAACCAGGACAACAACCAGGGCAAGAGCCCGGACAACAACCCGGTCAACAACCCGGACATCAACCAGGACAGCAACCTGGACAACAACCTGGACAACAACCTGGACAACAACCTGGACAACAACCTGGACAACAAC
>JABDKS010000374.1 GCA_013002105.1 Pirellulaceae bacterium
CGACCGGAGAAAAGTTGCGTGTGTTGAACGTTGGCGAAAGGTCTCGCCATTTCAAATCGACTTGGTGCTGCCCAGTCGGTTGCGTCGCGATTCGCGCAGAGCCACTGATCGATCCGGCAAACAAATCGGCATTGAGTTGCTGCAGCAAAATCGATGTGTCGTCGATGACGTAGTCCGCTTGGACCGACCCAATGACCACGTTTTGACCTTCCTCGCTCAGACCACCCGTGACTGCGCTGTCAGCGGTATCGTCAGCGGCGGTATCGTCAGTGGCATCCAAGCCCAGCGGTGACAGACGCAAACTCCGCTGGTCAAACAGAACCTCGTGTTCGATCAATCCCAGTTGCACTCCGGCGATCTGCAAATCCGGCGATGCGATCTGACCGTCGACCCGCCATTGCTTTGCGGCTAATTCGCCTGTCGCGTTGACATTCAAGTCCATCAGCCCAACGGCCCATTGCGATTGATTGTCCAGAAACAGACTGGCAATCTGCTCCAACGGGACGTCGTTTCCGATACAGCCGATATTGAATCTTTGTCGCCCCAGCAGTTCCGCGTGAACTGCCAGTGACAGATGATCGTCGGGAGACTGTGAAAGCGACAACTGAAAGTCGCGAGCAAGCACTTCGCCGTTTTGAATTTTCAGGGGGCCGGTTGCAATGTCGTAGGCAGGTCGGTCACCGACAATCAGTTCGGTGACTTTTACATCGGCGGTCATATTCCATTTTGTGATCTCAGCGATCTGTTGCACCGGCGATCGGAATTGAATCTTTCCGGTGACTTTGCCACTCGCATCCGAGGTGGATCCGCTTTGCGTTGCCTTCTGGTAGACGTCGTACAACGGGCCTATCTCAATCGAATCGGCCGATAGGGACGCTTGCAAGTCTCCCAACGGAGATAGTTGCAAACTGGCATCGCCGGAGAGTTGTCCCTGGCCTGGCGATTCAGGAGTTCCCAATTTGCCCCGCAATCGCTCGACACTCAGAACACCGTCTCGAAGATCGAGGGCGGCGGCGAAGTCGTCCAGGACAAGTCGTTCGACGCGCAGTCGTTGCGAACGGATCAGTCCCTGAGCCCGGTACTGGTCGCTCGCCCGCAGATTTCCAATCGGAATGCTGACGGCCAAATCGACGCTGACTTTTCCGTCGGCATCAATCGGCACGCCCACGCCGATCGACTCCAAGCGATCGAGTAGTTTTCCGATCTGTACGTCTTCCCACGACCAATTGGCCTCCCACATTCGTGGTTTGGCTTTGGCGGGCGCCTGCGCAAGGGCTTGCTGTGCGACGGGGGCCTGCGCAACGGCTTGCTGCGCGATAGGTGGCTGCACCTTAGGTGGCTGCGCGATAGGGGCCTGCGCGACGGCAACCGACGCATCCCAAGGGAATAACGCGATCGCAATAAGAATGAGAAACCAGCGAATCGACATGGCCGCTTGGGTGCAAAACGGATCGGTGAATCAGAATGAACTGTAGTCAAAGGACCCGTTGATTGTCGGATATTGGTGCCTCGCACGGGGCGTTGTCGGTCGGGAGATTCCGACAAAGACTTGTTCACTTGATCGGTTGCACAGAGTCGTTCAATGCCAATGACGCGGCAAAAAACGGGTATCGTGCCGATCTGATCGCCGATTCTACCGGCCATGATGGCTGTTGCGGCCGGCGGAAATAGGGTATCGCCGCCCAGTATCCCGCATGGTCCGATTCATCCCGCATGGTCCGATTCATCCCGGATGGTCCGATTCGGGGGGATCGACTTGGGTGCGACCAGCCGCGACAAACTGGTGATGGAAAAACAGGCCGCAAATAGGCGCACGAAAAAAGGCGAAGCCGATCCCGAAGAACCGACTCCGCCTCGCACGGGGGGACACTTTTATCTCGTTGTAAATCTTGAAGCGGTGAGCGTCCCCTCAACACAATGAACCGTAGTCCGACTCTGGTGATGCCACCCACAAGATTCGCTTTTTGACCCAAATTGGATCGACATCGTTGTCAAACCGTTCTGGTTGTCCGGGTTGTAACGGTCGGCAGACCGTTCCCGCGTGGTTCCGCCCTGCCGAAGATCAATCTTTGTTCGTTATGATGCTCGGCATGCCCCCTCGTTTTGCTGCTCGCGGACTCGATTCGCGGGTGGAACCGTCTTTCCCGTAGCTCCAAAGTCCAGCTCGATGTCCGATTCCGCCCTGCCCCAGCCGTTGGATGTCATCGCTGTAGGTGCTCATCCGGACGATGTCGAAATCGCGTGCGGCGGCACGTTGGCCAAACTGGTCCGGCAAGGGCACCGTGTGGGGATCGTCGATTTAACGGACGGGGAACCGACGCCCAATTCTCCCGGGCCCGAGGTGCGGATGGTCGAAGCCGCCGCGGCCGCAGAGGTTCTGGGAATTCATCAACGCATCCAATTGGATCTACCCAATCGCCGGTTGTTTGATTGTTTCGAACACCGGATCGCACTGGCGTCGGTCTTTCGACGATTCCGTCCACAAATAGTGATCGGGTTTGGTGACAAGACACCCACCGCGTCACCGGACCACCATCAGGCGATGATGTTGACCGACGCAGCCGTCTTTTACAGCCGGCTGAGCAAATGGGACGAACACTTCGAAAATTTGCCGGTGCACACAGTGGCCAAGCAACTTTACTTTCGGCTGGCCGTCGAACCGATGACCATTGCCGGCAATTCGTTCCACACGATTGTGGACATTACCGAAACCATCGAAGACAAGATTGCATCGATCGCCTGCTACAAAACACAGTTCGATCACAAGGCCGGAATTTTGGAACGCGTGCGGGCATCGGCGATCGTCACCGGTGCACTGGCCTCGGTGGCGGCGGGCGAGTGTTTTGCCGCGGCAAGACCGTACGCGATCAACGACCTTTTCAAATCCGTGACCGGTACGTGAACCTCCCAACGGATCGCTGCGACGACTCAATTGTGCAAATCCAATTTCGACTTGTTCGTCGATCGGCAATCTACTTCCTTCGCCACCCAGCGACCTGTGTGGCTACTGTTGAGCTTGTTCCGATTCGTTCCCGCCGCCCTCTCGCAGTTCCGCCGGCCCTTGGTCGTTGCGTGTCCGCTTTTGCAGATACAGTTTGATCGGGACTTCAC
>JABDKS010000422.1 GCA_013002105.1 Pirellulaceae bacterium
GTCCAATACCGCAAAATGCGATGAACCCCGCAAACAACCACAACACCGGAGGAAACGGAACGTCATCGCGACTGGTGATGAAATAGGCGAGCACGATGGGAATGGCGAAGTAGGCGCCAAAGATCGCGAAGTCCGACACAATGTGCAGCCAGCCCAATCCGGGTGTCCAGCCTGTTCCACATTCCCAACGCGGCGGGAATCCATCCGTCGCGAACAAATGGGTAAAGAAACCCGCCGTGGCAGCAACCATCGACTCGGACGCTTGGCCGGTAGCATCATCTGCCAAGCACAGTTCACACAGTGCGGTGGACGTAGACGTAATGGACATCGATGTCATTTTCACAGTCAATTCGCGAGCGGTGGGAATGGAGGGCGACTAAAACATTTTTACGAATGACGTGGGACGAGCCGGAACAGGGGGCAGGAATCAATCGCCAAATGGCCCAAAGGGTGCTTCGCACTTTTGATTCCTGATCCCTGTTCCTGCCGCGCAATAGACGACGACATTTCTAAAAAAGCTCTAACAGTTCGTTGTGACGGCCAAAGCATCGGTTCGGCCGCTTCCGCACGTGCCATCTGTGCAGCGGAGTTGATGACCACGACCAACCGCACCACCGGGCGAAACGGTTGGCACTGGAAAAGACAGCACCACAAATGACAGCATCACAACAGCGTTATCGAAGCAGAGTACTTGACCGACGTCAGGTTCGGGACAAGTCCGAATGATACCCTACTTTTAATCGACGGCGATTACCTGCGCAATCTCGATTCAGCATTGCGTGTCTTTCCAATAGCATGCGTTCACGTTTTGATCCGCGATAAATTCCTGCAGATGCATTTTGTCGCTTGACGCAAGATGGAAATGAACTGTACAGTGAAATGTTCGAGCCAAGTTTGCTCGCTCCCAACCAGGCCACGCAAGCCCCATCACACTCAATGTGACGGGGCTTTTTTCGTTGGGTTGTTCTCCTCTGACTTCGATAGATGGAAGGATTCGATATGTTAGTGTTGTCCCGCAAACGTAGCGAGCAGATTAGAATTGGCGATGAAATAACGTTGGTGATCACCAATATCAGCGGGAATCGGGTCACGATCGGGATCGATGCGCCCCGACACGTTCGAATTCGACGTGGCGAGTTGCGGGCAACCAATCCCGATGAAGAAACAACCAATCAAGCCAATGATAGCGAACGGACACGCCTGCTCAAATCGGCGCTTGCTATCAGCTAAGTTTGTCGCCGTGACCACCCGATGCGTGGAATACGTCGCAGGCGCGTCAGCGATCGACAGGAATTGGTGTTGACGCCTTTCTTGATCGATCATCCAATACTCCTCAAGGAAGCCACGTGGAACGGATGTCCACTCTCTACAGAGCGGCATGACCGTAATCAAATGAATTGCGGTTCATCTAACTGCCGTTCCAGCTACGTGCAAAAAGACCCCGCGCGAAAGCGTCGTATTTCACACTCGATGTGAAGTACAAAATGTTTATTTCAACGCCTTGTCCTAAGGAAAGGAGGCACTTGATGCTCGTATTATCCCGTAAGAAAGAGCAGCGAGTTTTGTTCCCCAATTTGGGGATTTCTGTCGAGATTCTTCGAATCAACGGCAACACCGTACGCGTCGGTGTTGATGCGCCCAAAGACGTCCATGTTTTGCGTGGCGAGTTGGCTGACAGCGAACAAGCGAAACATTTGTTGGCCGAACAACGTCGGTCGCAACACGAGTTGAACAACCACCTCAATGGCGCAACACTCGCCTTGCATCTGTTAAAAAAACAGTTGGAAGCCGGCCAATTAGAGGATGCCGAATCGACACTCAACGCAACGTTGGCGACGATTCACTCGATTGACTCAAAGGTTGGTAGTGGCGCCAGTGCCGACGCAGCCAAACGTCCGCGTGCATTGGTCGTCGAAGACAATGCCAACGAACGCAACCTGTTGAGCGGTTACCTGAAGCTTTGTGGTTATGACGTCGAATCCGTGGACGACGGAATGGCGGCGATGACCTATCTGGCAACGCACCAGTGCCCCGATGTCGTCTTGCTGGACATGCACATGCCCGGCATGGACGGTCCCGCCACCGTGTCGGCGATCCGCGGCGACCAAAGGTATCGCGACGTCAAACTGTTCGCTGTCAGTGGCAGCGATCGAATCGACATGGGTGTGCCGCTGGGCGAAGAAGGCGTCAACCGCTGGTTCGCAAAACCGCTCCAGCCGGACGAATTCGAGCAGCAACTCAAGGCGGAACTATCCAGCGCTGTGACCAGTGCCTAACGGATATCGCCACGATGGAATCAGAACGCTGTGTTTGCCCGTCCCGCTCGCTGCGGTTCCTTCCATAGACAACCGGGGCTATCGCGCATCGGCTATGGAAAAGTAACGCTGTCAAGCGAACAACGGCATGACTGCCGCGGCCGTGGATTATCGCAAATAGGTTTCCAACCACTCGTAGATCTTTTTCTCTGCGATGGGCGGCACCGCGTGTCCTCGGCCGTGAACCAGTTGTCCCATTCGCGCGGGTGATCCGTACAAGCGGTAGACCTCGCTGGCTCTCATCACGTACGGCCAACTCTGTTTTCCGTCGGCCGAATTGCCACCGACTAACAAGAACGGTCGCGGAGCGACGAGTGCGAGCAGTTCGTGGTGGTCGTGTTGTTTTTGCCAATTCGACAATAGGGGCCCCAAATACCATGCCGCGTCCCAATTGGAGAATGTCATGCCGATACCACCTTCGCTGCTAACGGACACTTTCACACGCTCGTCCATCGCCGCCAAGTAAAGCACTTCTTTGGCACCCAACGAGTGCCCAACCGCACCAATCCGACTCGAATCGACTTGCGGATGACTCAGTAAGAGATCGACTGCGAGCTGAGCGTCATAAAGCATCTTGGCCATCCCCTTGCGGTTGGGATGACGTTTGTGAAACAACGCCGTTTGCGAGTTCGCATCAATCTTGTGATTGCTGGGCCACAAAAAGTTGCGCGGACAGAACGTCACGAATCCGCGTTTTGCCAATGTCATCGCGAAAGCCTTTTCCGTCTTTCCCTCGACACCAGCAGGTTGACGAATCGAATGATTCACAGTGCTGTGAAATACCACCACGCCCGGATACTTTCGGCTGGCACGTTTGGATTCGGATTTTGCGATCGGCGTCAACTGATACGCTTCGCACACCCAGCCCGCCTCGCTGGTGTATTGCAACAGTTGTCGTCGAACTCCGTCGACCGTCTCGTCACTCAGGATCGTGACCGGAGGAAGCGTTTGAGGACGCGGGATAGGATTGAGAAACTCGAGCCAGTCCTTCCGCAGCGTGACACGCTGATTCTGCCAATCTTCGAGCGTGGTTTGATCGTCAATCAATCGTGGCAGCGTTATTTGCAGAATCGGTTCCGTTGGCGATTGCACCTCCGACAGCCATGGAACGTCTCGTGAAGTTTGCCCACCATGTTCTTGTTGTGCAGTAACGCTGGTCTGCCCAAGAATCGCAATCAACGCTGCAACGAGAACCACGATTCTTGCGTGGTACCTTCGTATTTCGATATCCATTAACGGCATGGTATTCTCGCAGCAAGATTGGTCCCTGTGAGCAGATGACCTCGGAGTTTCTTAGTGCACTGTCCCGACTCAGAATGGTGGTTGGCCGCAGTGGATCTTGTCCAAGCTCCGCGAGTCGGAGGATCTATGACAAGATCCACGACCCCAAAATGCCAAGCTGTGACAAAACACGAGTGGAATCTATTTGGCTCAATTCAAAATCGTCGGCTGTCGGAGTAGACTTTGCAAGCCGTTTGCGGCTTCCCTTTCCAACAAA
>JABDKS010000457.1 GCA_013002105.1 Pirellulaceae bacterium
CTACAAATCCGCTTCGTCGACCGACGCGGATCAAATCAGTCAGGCCCCATTCGAATCCCAGCATCACGCGAATGTCGTTGATGTCGATCGAATCCGATGTCTTGTTGGTCCGCTGAATCGTCCACGATCCGCCACCGTAATCGCCCGACATGTACCACCACAGATCACGCGTTCCGACCGTTCGCCAATAGCGTGCGACTTTGGGCTGCGGAAAGAAAATATCGTACCTGCTGTATTGATTGGGTTGCCAAAGCAGTCCACCGGCCGGCAACAATTTGATCTTGTTGCGATCGAGGTAATAGACGCCGCCTTTTAAGGTCGTGTACGGCGTCAGCCGAAACGAACCGAGTCCTTTGCCCATCACACGCAGACTGTCACTGTTGAACGTATCAAAGTCGGTAAAGGCACCGACCCGCACCCCGAGTTCCAGGCCCGCCATTTGGTTGGGATCGGTCTGCCAACCAAAATCCAAGAATCCGCTGTAGGCGTTTCCGGGTAAATCCGAACCGGTGAAACCTTGCGGACCATTCCATAAGTGCAACGAGAATGACGGAACGACAAACAGCGGGCGATTACTACTTAAAAAATTGGGAATCGCAAACGCGATCGATACATCGGTATCATTGATTTCCAGATCGTGTTTACCGTTACCCGCGTTGATGAACGTGTGTCTGAGCCGTGGACCTTGTAACAATCGAAAAACGGTATTGGTACCGCCGGCGAACATGCCGGCACCGAACGTTCCGCCGTTGAACAGTCCACCAGGAAACAACGTCGATGGGTTGCCCGAGGGAATGGCGGACGGGGGATAGATCGTTGTCCCAAACCCGGTCGGTGCACCTTGGCTGATCGACGGCACCACCGTTGGTGAACCACCAAAAACAGTACCGCCGTTAAACAACGGAGGCGCCTGCTGGCCACCGAAGACCGTCCCGGACGTGGCACCGAATGAGGGCGATGGAGGGGCAACGAAGGCGCCTCCGATCGATCCGCTGGGAGTCGTTGGATAGACGTTGGTCGGATAGGACGACGTGGGTGCCCCGGTGTAAGGATCAAATAACGACCCACTTGTACCTGTTCGCAATCGAGGCGTCGTGCTGCCACCGACGTAGCCCGAACCGGGTGCGTATCCGAATTGGCTGGGTGCACTGAACGTCGATGGGGCGGGATAACCGCCTGCGCCGCCGATGGGGGTCATCGAGGTTTGGGGCGTATCGATGCCAGGCTGGGCCCAAGCATTGGCGGGGAAAACAGTTGCCACGACAACGAACATCGCGATCGCCAACACCGGCAACCATCGTGCCGTCGCGGCGGCGGAAGACCACCGCGTCTGTGGAGGTCGAACGACGGATGGATGACTGGGTAAATGCATTGATTCGATGAATCTGAACCAGGTTCGTAATCGGGCTGTGTTGGTCGCCAACTTTCGATGCTCGGGATTACTCTTCCTGCGTCCCACCGGTCAAGGCGAGAATGCGGCCGACTTACCCTGGAACTTGAGACAAAATCCCAGAAAACAGCCTCTTTTCTGTGACCGAGGGACGCTGGGACATTTCAATCATCCTCTCTACAATGCCGCTTCGGATGATTGACCCAATGACGCTCCCTTTTGCCAGCAACACCCAGAAGAGATGGAAGACTTAGACGTTGCTCGCCTTGCCGAATACCTGCACGTGACACCCGACAAGGTGAATCACATGGCGATGCGTGGCCGTATCCCCGCTCGCAAAGTTGGCGGTGAGTGGCGATTTAACGAAGCCGAGATTCATCATTGGCTCGAAGATCGCATCGGTGCCAGTGACATGGACGAATTGGACAAGGTCCAGAAGGTCGTCAATCGCGTCGCCTCTGATAGCGTCGAACGTCCGATTTCGGGGCTTTGCACGATCGAGACGACCTGCGTCCCTTTGAATGCAAGAACGCGTGGTTCGGTCATCCGATCGATGTGCGAATTGGCGGCCAAGTCAGGCCTGATGTGGGATGCACAGGCGATGACCGAGGCCGTGCGAAATCGGGAGCAGATGCATCCAACCGCCCTGGATTGCGGTGTGGCCCTGCTGCACCCCCGGCGTCCCCAGACATCGATATTGGCCGATTCGGTGATCGCTTTGGCCGTCTGCCCCTCGGCGATCCCGTTTTCGGATCGAGGGCATCTGACGGACGTCTTCTTTCTAATTTGCTCTTACGACGATTCGTCTCACCTCCGTATCCTTGCCAAGCTCAGTCGCTTGATCTCCGACGGTGATTTTTTGCAGCAATTACGTCGCTGCGAATCATCGGCCGAAGCTTGGCGATGTCTCGATGCTGCAGAAGAACGACTCGACGGCGATTCCCAATAAGTCGCTTTCCCTCCCGCATGATTTTCAAGGAAGACAATCGTGAATGCGTTTGCAGAAGAATCGACGCTGTCGACCCAGCCACAACACACCGGAACCCTGATGTGGATCGGGCAGCGGGATGATGCCGAATTTCGGCCCGTCTTTGCGTTTTGTGAATCGCAGTCCGCCCAACTCGCGTGGCGGAGCAGCCTGCACGACGCAGCATCGCGACCTGCACGTGACGTCGCCTGCATTGTGATCACGCGGCAAACGCGAACCGAACACTCACCCAAACAGCTTCAACAGATCTGCGACGCCTATCCCGACGCGACGTTGATTCAAATCCTTGGCTCTCTGTGCGAGGGCGAACGACCGCGAAACACCGATCCGTTCGGCCCACACACGATTTATTGGTATCAGTGGAATCAATTCCTGACATCCTGGCTGGCCAACTGCGGGGCAATCCAAACCACGGATTCCCGATCGGTCGCAAGGTCCGTTGCCATCGTCGCCGAATCGATGTCCAGTGCCGATCCGCTGATGGACTTGGCAGCCTCGGTAGGGACCGCCGCGTATTGGTGCCGGACGCCCAGTGCCCATGTCGCTCGAAATTTTGACGTAATTTGGTGGGACGATTCGGTCGCCCGGGCCGCATCGACTGCCGTTTGGCAACGTCGGATCGAAACCATCACGAGCCGCTCAAACCACCCGACTCACCACGTTTGGATGACGCATTGTCCTCGCGCCCAAGACCGACAAGCGGCACTGCGCGGGGGCATCGATATCCTGTTGAATAAACCGTACCGGATCGAGTCGTTGCTACAAACGATTTGCCCACAACAACCACAGTGCGATCAAGCAGCGTCGCAACCAAACGCCCACTCGTTTGCTCCGGTTCGCGCCGCTTGATTGACTAAAGCATTTTTACTTAATACGTGGGATCAATCGTAGGCCAGGACCCAGGGCTTGAAGGGTCTTTTTGGGTCGTGCTGTACTC
>JABDKS010000478.1 GCA_013002105.1 Pirellulaceae bacterium
GAGTCGCGAGTTGTCACGAAACGACCATTTGCTGTTGGGTAAATCGGCGGAGATGCCAGCGACCATGGACTGAATCATCCCCGCGCGTGGTGATTTGTGTGAGTGCGGCGTCAGCGTAGGTTCGGGCGTTTGTCGGCTTGTGTTCTCCGTCATCGACCAGTGCGCGACGACGTCTTTGTTGCTGGGCGTTTGTCGCACGCCGCGTATTTCGTCCTCTGCAAGAGCACGCTGGATGAAACGAACGTCTCGCAAATCACCCTGGAAAAACGGCTGTTCTGGAAAATTGTCGGCGGCGAATCCGAGCCGAACAACATGATCGGTCACTTTCGCTTTGGGTCGCAAGTTTCCTTTTCCGACAGTTTTTCCATCGACATACAAGCGGACTTCGCCTGATTTGTTCCAACGCACTGCCACGTTATGCCATTTGCCATCGTCGATCCGCTTTTTGGATGATACGGCACCCACCCAACCGATGTCAAAAGTCAGTCGTCCTTGTCGAATAAAGAATGCTTTTGCATTGGGTGCCCACCGGCTCTGGTCAGCCGTTTTAGAAAAAATCGTACCGTCGGTTTTTGTGCGGACGCGCGCCGTGAGGGTGTAATCACGATCGGTCATATCGAATGTTGAGCCGTCGGTTTGCTGATAGGATGCACCATTAAATTCGAATGTTTTTGACGCATTGGTTGATGCCGACTCGTCATTCGCTTGGATCGATACGACCTTGCCGTTCTGACGAATTTGCATGGCATTGGATTCGAACGATGCGACTTGCAACACGAGATCACGATCTCGCGGACCGACATTGATGCGTCGCGCAAAGATCGGTGCGTCGTTGGGTGCTGAGGTTGGATCTGCGGCCAAGAGCGTTGGTGATTCTTGGATGTTGGTCGTCCCAATCACATAGTCGATGATGGTATCGGGACCATGGGAGTAGATTCCGTTCAGCCTTGCCCAGTCGCGTGGCAGTGGCCCATATTTGCGACCATCGCGGCCGACAAGCCGCGGATCGTCAAATGAACCGGTGGCTGGGTTGGCCCATCCGGGACCGTTCAGATTCTGCAAGTGAACATCGCCGCTGATCCGAGGGTGGATGTTGTGTCGACCGTCAAAATGAATGCCCTGCCAGTTGATGAACGGGGAGCTATTGCCCGTCTTTGGTTTTGTCCAAGCCGTACTGACGCGCATCGTGTCATGATCGAATGTGATCCAAGCATTCCCGCGGGAAACGCCGCCGGGACCTGGATCCAAACGCATCGCGATTCCCTTGTAAGCAAAGTTGGTCGCATCATCGCCGGTCTCGAACGTATTGATCATGGATGGGCCGTAATCCATATTGACCCATGGCTCGAACAGCACGGGCGCCGGACCATAGGAGTCACCCTTTGGCAAAGTGGCCAGGTAATCGGCATCGACGTGGACGTATTGCGATGGGTTTTGCCGTCGGAGATAAACGCGACGAATGTAATGGATCACATCGTATTTTTGCTGCGGTACCATCCAGGTTTGCGGCAACATCATGCCGAATCCGCGTGTCAGCGTTTGGTACATCGCGAATGGGTCGCTGCCGTTCTTGAATTTTCCATCGGCGAATCGCAACGAGGTGGGTAATGACCCAGGCTGGTCTTTGGTGCCATGGCAATTGACGCAAAGTCGGCTGTAAATTGCTTCTCCACGTTCAAACGCGGTGTCGTCCAAACTGCGAATCATTCCTGCGTGATCGATCCGCTTTTCGTACTCGGGAATCGGTGGTGCAACCAATAGATGAGGTGGCGGCTGCAGTTCCAAAACCTTGGTTGTGCCGCCGTCGCGGATTTCCATCAGGTACTTCACCAAATCCAGGAACTGTTGTCGCCCGGCCAGTTGATTCACTTGACCGGCGGGCATGATCGACACCTTGTTTTCCTTTTTGACTTCGATGTCATTCTGCGACAGGCTGATCTGCCGACCAAGGTTGGCAGCATCACGAAGGATTAATTGGTCGTTGTCTTCGCTGACCAATAACCCGATGATCGATACTCCGTCACCGGTCACGACCGAAATCGATTCGTATCCTTTACGGATCGCCTTTGACGGTCGCAAAATTGAATCGACGATTTCCACGTCGGTCAAAGGCGTCTCGGCGGTGGCTAAATTGGGACCAAGTAACATGTCGTTCCCGCCGACGCGATGGCATTTCGCGCAACCCATATGCGGTTGATGAAAGACGATGGCTCCACGTTTGGCATCCCCCGATTCAACGGCGGCATCTGCCAGGTCGTTGGCTGGCTCAGCTAAGAGTCGGGATTCCAGGTCCTGCGCTGATGCGGAGGAACTGCACCAAAGGAAAACACTGGCACACAGGAAAACACTGGCCCATGAGGTCATGACAGAACAAACGGCGAGAACGCTTTTCATTGGTTCAAATGGCGGGTGCAGAAAGAGGATCGGGTTTGGCCAAAGCGGGTCAAAAAAGAACATCGCCCCGCCAATGGGATGCGGGGCGATGGTTTGAATTCGTCGAAAATTTCGGATTGATCAGTCTTTAAGTACGAAGGTCAATTTGAGGCTAACGCGGTACCGCGTTACTTTGCCATCTTTGATGTCCAGTTTTTGGTCTTGGACCCATGCACCGGTGACATTTTCTAGTGTTTTACAGGCACGTGAGATGCCTTTTTCGATTGCATCATCGAAGCTCTTTTTGGACGAAGAAGTGATCTCGGCGACTTTTGCAACAGACATGATTTGATTCCAGTAGATAGGTTCCAGCGAAAAAAGGTGACGTAAGATTCTTGGCAGCATCTTACCGGTTGGCAGGCTTGCAGTTGGATAGGCTATCGGTTAACCGATCCCTTGGCGTCCAGGATCTGCGAATTCGATACAGCGTTGCCCAAGTTTTCGAAATCCTTGAACGTCCAGACGACGTTCTTATCGCGGTCGATTTCGATTAGTTGTGGATTGTCTGGTCCCGCATGGCAATTCCCGATCACGATATTTCCGTTCTCGTGAACTTCCAATGTCGTAACCCATGCGAGCGTGATGCCGGGTAAATCGTTTTGGTCTATTTTCCAGGCAATCTTCTTGTCTGGGGTGACTTCAAAAACACTGTGGCCGTTGCCGCTGGCGATCAGAGTGTTTCCATTGGCCAATCGCAGCGCACAGAATACCGCATCGCCGAATGCTTCGGGGCCATGCCCGCCTTTGGGCTCCTTATCGAAAAGCGGGACGTCGTATTCCCAAACGACTTTGCCGTCACGGTCGTATTCGCGAACCACGCCGTCTCCTTCGTGAGCGACTAAATAGTTGCCGCTATCGAGTCTCCGTACCAATCGAGTATCTCGGTGAGGATGTGGATGATCGATTCTCATTTTCACTTCATGGTGAACTTTTCCGTCGCGATCGATTTCAAAAATTTTACCTTCACCACTGACCGCGACCATGATTTTGCCATGTGGTATGGGCATGACCGAATGAACTTCGATCCGATCCGCCTTGACAAGCTTTTTCGCATCGAATTTCCAGACGATCTCTTTTGACTTCGGAGCGATTTCGATGATCTCGGTGCCTTGGTGAGTCAAAATATTGCCACTGGGCAGCTGATGTAGGTCATGCGGGGCGCCGCCGATCTCCATGGCCCATTCCAGGTTGCCCGATTTGTCAAAAATGCAAAGTTTGCGTTGTTCGTTGGCCAAAAACCGATGGTCGGCCATTGCCGGCACGGCGATCCCAACGACTAAGAGAGCGATCCAGGGAGGTTTCATGTTCATTCCTTACATCATCAATAGCATGTTGGCGGGATAGGATTTGCGGTCAGCTGCCAATGATTGTAAGCGGAATGGCACTGATCTGGGGAAAGTCAGATTTATGAGAACGGATTACCAAAGAGGGTTAAACTGAATCCATCATGCCCAAAGAAATAGACGACAAGCCGATACCATGTGATTTGAATCCGCAAGCCGCGTCCGACACGGTCACCAGTGCCACGTCCGGTCGTTTTGCGAGCAAGCGAATCAGGCGTGCGGTCATCATTTCGGTTGCCCTTCACGTGGTTGCGTTGCTGGGTCTGCTTTTTTGGTATTTCCCGACCGCGACGAGCGAATCCAAAACCGCGTCCACGAATTTCGAAAGTGATGACGCGACGGTTCCCGGTCCGCCCCGCTTACCGCCCCCACCCCCCGCGGATGACGTCCCTGATGAACAGATCCAAAAGTCAATTGAGTCGCAAATCGAACAGGTTCGACGTTTGCCGGATGAAAAGAAACTCAGTGAACTGGAAAAGAATCTAAAACGCCTCGACGCAATCTCTTCGCCGCAATCGGTCCAAGACGTTACGGTCAAGATCACGTCGTCGTTGGGACTGGATCCCCAACAATATCAACCCAAGGAGTCGGTTCCCGAGGGCGAATTCGATTTTGATACCGCCCAACTGGCCAACGTCACGCGTGAAAAGGATGAATCAGGAGATTGGGTTTACCAATCGACCTTGGTGGATGCTCAGGGGCACAAGTTCACCGCACCGATGCCGGACGCGGATGGCGAGACAATGTATGAAACCTTTCAGCAGATGGAACGTTATCCGATGGCGGCTGGAATCTATCGCAGCGTGGTGATGCCGTTGATGCAAAAGATGATCGAAGCTCAGCGACTGGCGGAGTCGGCCGCGGCCGAGGCAGAACGAATCAACGCGGAACAGGCGGATGCGGACTCGCGAGAAGATACGGCAGGCGCAGTGCTGGAGTGATTTGCGCAGAGAGAGACTGCGAAGTGTTTCATGAATCAGTTCTCGATAGTAGCCGAAGTCGTAGCGGAACTCACCAAGACTTTCGGCCCTGCGGATGACCGAAACTCTTGGTGAGTTCCGCTACGATTACCTCAAATCCTAGGAGCGAACGGCGACCTTGATTGATGGGTAGACTATTCAAAAAGTTTTTACCTGAACGTTGCCGTGGTTACGTGACGCCCGAGACCAGGTGTAACCATCCAAAATTTTTCAATTCTTGCTTTGTCAGGATCTATTTTATGAACCACTTGTGGAATGTCGTTTGGTTGTCAACCGTCTGTTTTCTGACGACGTCGGGTATTGGCCTTGCTGCCGATAGTGCCGATCGTCCGAACATCGTTGTCATTTTGGTTGACGACATGGGGTATTCGGATATCGGATGTTACGGTGGCGAAATGGAAACACCCCATTTAGACAAGCTTGCCGACGGCGGATTGCGTTTTACGCAATTTTACAATTCCGGTCGGTGTTGCCCGACGCGAGCGAGTCTGATGACCGGGTTGCACCCCCATCAAGTCGGCATCGGGCACATGACCGCCCCACCGAATCAACCGCTGGGTTTTACCGGACCGTATCAAGGGTACCTCAACGACGACAATGTCACGATCGCGCAGGTGCTCAAGTCGGCTGGATACCACACATTGATGACCGGCAAGTGGCATCTAGGGATGGCCGATCAATCAACGTATCCGCTCCAGCGTGGTTTTGAAAAATTCTACGGCGGGCTCAGTGGAGCGTTCAATTATTTTAAACCGGGTGGCGGTCGCGGATTGACTCTCGGAAACGATCCTGTGGAACCAGCCGCTGATTTTTACGCGACCGACGATTTCACTGACGCGGCGTGTCAGTACATCAGCGAAGTCACCGAGGCGGACGACGCGCCGTTCTTTTTGTACTTGGCGTACAACGCTCCGCATTGGCCGTTGAACGCCAAGTGGGAGGATTATCAGAAATACAAAGGCAAGTATGCAGATGGATGGGAAGCTCTGATGCAGCGGCGGTTGGCGAAGCAGAAGTCGCTTGGGATGTGGCTCGATGACATCGAGCCCGCGCCGCATGTTGGTCCAAAATGGGATTCATTGAACGAAAAGAGCCGTGACGACTTAGACGCGATCATGGCGGCCTACGCCGGGTGCATCGATTCGATTGACCAAAACGTAGGCAAACTGGTTCGTCATCTCGACTCGATCGAGCAACGCGACAATACCGTCATCCTCTTCTTGTCCGACAACGGTGCTTGCCAAGAAGGTGGCACGTTGGGTCAAGGGAATGAGGCGATGATCAAGGATCCGCCGCTGGAAACAACCGACGGTGTGCGGCAAGGATTGGCTTGGGCGAACGCGTCCAACACGCCTTTTCGACTTTACAAGCACTTTGTCCACGAAGGCGGCGCGTGCACTCCGATGATTGCATCGTGGCCCGCGGGAATTTCGTCAGCTGATGCCGGGTCGTTTGTTCGCCAAGTAGCGTATCTGCCCGATGTGATGGCGACTTGTGTGGAATTGTCGGGTGCCGAATATCCGGCGACGGCACCGCCATGCGAAGGACTTTCGATCGTTCCGTTGCTAAATGGCAGTCGCGATCCGATTCACGTTGATCCGGTTTACTGGGAGCATGAAGGGAATGCGGCAGTGCGATGGGGAGAATGGAAACTCGTACGCGAATACAAGAAGCCTTGGGAGTTGTATGATCTGTCGACCGATCGGACCGAAATGAACGATTTGTCGGCGACGATGCCGGAGAAACGCAAGGAGATGATTGCGTTGTGGGAGGCTTGGGCGACCAAGCATCAAGTGGCATTTCCAAAAAGATTCAACATGTATGAATTTTTGAATGCCAAGCGGAAGAAAGCGAAACAGGCGGGGGCCGCTCATTAGTCGCTGGTAGCTTGAGTCGTGTTAGCGAGTCGTCCAGTCACCGTCGACCACTAACCTGGTGCCGGTGTTGTAGGTCGCGGCGACGCTGGCCAGATAGATTTCGGCCGCTGCTGCGTCAACCTCTTTTTGATGCCCTCTGGCCAGCATAGCGTGGGCACCGGCCGACGCGACTGAAGCGGTTACCGCCTTGCCGAGCCCTGTGGGGCCGCCGGTGACGATCGCAACGTGATCGGTCAAGTCAAAAGTTTGATTCCTGGCAGCAGGAGTTCGATGCCGCTGCTTCGGACAGCAGGTCAGCGTAGGCCCGGTCGATCAGCCAATCGGGATCGATCTCAAGTTTTGCCATCAGTTCCTTCGCCTCTTGTTGCGCCTTTTCAATGCAGTCGCCAGCATCAAGCACGACTTCCAATTCAAGAAACGCACCCAAGCCTTCGACTTGATCGAGATGGATGCGTGTGCGACCGGACAAAAACAGAACACGTGTCTTTTTGACGATGATGGTGACGCCCAGAGACCGGGTCAGTACATCGCAAAGCGCATTGGGCTCGCCAGTACGGCTAATGTAATAACTGGACGTCTTGGGACCGATTTGATCGGGACGTTCGTAACTAATCAGTTCGCCGTTGTCGTCGTCGAATATTCTAAGTTTCAGTCGCCCGCTCTGGCATCGAAAGAATACGTCAGTTTGCTCGATCCGTTCGCCTGGGGTTGCTGTCAAGTTTTTCGCCAATTCGAATTGGCGATTGAAATCGATCAGTTGGGCTTTGATTTCGACGTTTTGTGCCATGGTGATTTTCTGATCCATTGAATTTGATAATGCAATTCAGCAGTCTAGCAACAAAGACAGCGGGGATGCCCCCGCTGTCTGGATGTAGTGCTAAGCGTTAGGTGACGCACTCGTTTATCGAATCTGAAAACCCAGAATGTGCCCCTTCATGCCCTCGAATTGAAAGGCGACTTCGGCCTGTCGTGTTTGGTCGCCATCAACAATCTCGAATTGGACCAACAGTTCGGGAGCCTCTTTTTCTGGATTCATGCTGGCCGACTTTGCCGTGATCGTTGGCGTTACTTGGCTATCGGATTGTGATTGCAGTTGGGTCGCCATCGCGGTGAGTTGTTCCAGCGTGATCACATCTTTCAGTCCTTGATGCACCATCGCTCTCGCCTGCTGTGGGTTTCCAGACAACATTTCCATCAAAAAGCGTTTACCACGGCTCTCGTAGATCTCGGTGCTGGTCGGTTCGGTTAACCAATTGATGAGTCGTTTTGATGTGATGTCAAAACCGACGATTTTTCCATCGACCGTTGTCAATTCGCTCGTCGCGGTTCCGCGCTCGAACGTGATGGTCGCCGTCGATTGGATTGTAGTTTGTTCATTGGTTACCGACGTGTGAAAGGCGGTTTGCTGGATGTCCGTCACATCACCCAGTTCGCGATGGACTGCGTCGACCCACGCATCCAGTACGGGAGCATCGATCTGGTCAATCAAGGCGGGGTGCATTTCATTGATCAACGCACTCGTCCCGCCCGCTTGGATGGTTTGGAAAAAGTCTCGTTGTGTGGATCTGGAGGAAGTAGCTGCGGTTGCCAGCACGACGGTCGCACACACGATCAGACTGACCGCTAGGAAAAGAAACTTTTTCATTGGAATGGCTCGTTTCAAGGCTTAGTGGGAATATCGGCGAGCCGAGCGCTCGTCCGCTTCTCAGTTGCTAAGCGAGCGAGTTGGCAGCGTGTTACGATGAAATCCGTTCGCTGCCGTCCAATTGTGTGCAACGCGAATGCGTGCAACAGATAATCGTCTGGTTGGCTTTTGGAGGATCGGTGGTCGATCGTGTAGGCTGCCCTGGACGATAGGCGGTTCCGGCAGGGATCAGGCGGCGATCAAACTCGGTACTATTTGTGGGCGGATGCGATGACCGATAATTCTTTTGACCGTGAAGCGAACGTCGATGACGTGATGGATCGCGACCTATTCCCTCGCGAATCGACCAACAGTGATTCGCCCTACACGCAACCGAGTCTCTGGAATGAGAATTACGGGAACTTACTGTTGGCGCTCGTGCTGTTGATTTTGTTGATCGGTTTTGGGTTGTTAACAGTCCAGCATTTTCGCGGCGTGGATAATCCGATCCGTGATTTTGGTTCCGTCGGCGCACTGGTAGATGATGGTTCACAGTTCGATGCGATTGTGGAAAACGATGGGCCAAATATCACGATACGGGCCGTGGGTGCAGCGAATGACAAGGGGGTGATTCGGTTAGCGTTTTACGATGCCGATAAGAGGTTTAATGAGCCGGCTCTGGCGTTCTGGAATGCGCAACAATTGATCGAGACGGGCGTGGCTCAATGGGAACTCTCGGCGTCGCGATTCCCTGAAAGGTTCGCGATCGCGGCTTTCCACGATGAGAATTCCGACGGCGTGTTGAATCGAAACGCTGTCGGGGTCGCGACCGAGCGATACGGCTTTTCCAACCATGCATGGGGAAACAGCGGGCCGCCTAGTTTTTCTCAGGCCGCCGTCGATTGTCCCACTGACAATTCGACGATTGAGATATTCATCCGCTAGCAGCGTTCGGGCACAGGCAGACCTGTTCCGATCGTTTCTTAGCCTTGCGGTGTCGTCGACTTGGAGTTGTCGTTAGCAGTCCGGTGCGTGGCAGCGATCTCCTGTCCGCATCGTCGCTCGATGGCATTCGCATCGGCCGAACGGCGTCCTTGTCCACTGAGGTAGTCGCTCCAGCGACGACGCCCATGCGATTCAGTTGGGCCAGGGGCGATCAAGAAAACCGCTCCTAGTCCAAAGATCAATCCGGCCATCGATGAACCGGCGGCAATCAATGATCCGGGTGGGCCGATTGGGTTGTCGGTAACCTGCGGCGGTCCCAGTTCTGCTACCAGGTTTGTACTAAGGGCCGCTGAACGGCTTGCTTGTGCATCGGTTAGTGCACGCTCTGCTTCGCCGAGCAATTGTGTGCGATGTTTTACTTCGGCGTCGATTTTGGAATAGTCGGTTCGTGCGACCGCCAATTCTTGGAGGCGTAACGACAACGAGTTCTGTTTCTGCTGCAATCGAGCAATGTTGCTTTCGGCCAGTTGGATACGAGGCTCCATGGCCTCGACAACCGACTCGATTTCACGCTGCATTTGTTCGCGAATCTTTGCCTCGGTCGCCATGGCGGTTCGCCGTTTGGGATTGGCTTCTGTGTAGTGCCCGGACAGCTCGCTGGACTTCAGTTGTGCCGCGATCAAACCCTCTTTCAAGCTCAACAACGACGGCTGGCTTGAGAGCAGGTCGCTGCCGCTGATCAGCATATTGTCTGGATTCTCTGCCCCGTACTTCAGCATTTCTCTGAGCGACTTTAGCTGGTGGAGATCTTGTTCGGCTTTTTGTAGGTCGGTCGTGCAAACATCCAACGCACGACGTGTCGCGCCATCACCGGAGATCGTGTCATTCAGATTGCGTAGCTCGCCCAAATCGGTGCCAAATTTCACTTCGATATCGCGCATTCGTGCTGAAGATTCATCCAGATTTTGTTTTGCAAGATCACGTGCGAAATACAATTCAGAAATGATGCTGTCCGCACGTACGCGGCGAACCGAACGTAAATTTTGTGTTAGGCTATCGAACATCGCCCGACAGAACATTGTGGCACGGTCTTGATCGTCGGCTTTGACCTGCAAGTAGACGACTTCCGTGTTGCCAAATTCCGACCCCTTGGGCGCGACCAAATTCACAAAATTGCCGATCGTGGATTCGATCACTTCATTACTTGGCCAATTCTGGTCATCGACGCCAGCAGGCGGTCCAATCTGCTCAAGTGCTCGCCTGACGACTTCTGGGTTCTGCGTCATTTCGAGGACCGTTTCTTGCGCGGCCTTGAGCTCGGTTTGGCTGGCAAATCGTCCCATTCGCTCGAATGCGCCATTAGCTTCGTCACGCACCACCAATGGTTGCCGCGCCGACCACAGGTCCTTGCTCATCAACGCATGACCGATACCAGCGACTCCGAACAGAATGGTCGTGCCGACCCACAATGGGGCGAATAGTACGAGAACGTTGCGGACGTGTTTCCACGGAATGGGTGCAGAAGACATAGCGATTTGGCAATAACCGAGTGCAGAAATGTTCTTTCAACCCTAGGTTGCCGTTTTGCAACATCCGCGGAATCAACAGACCGCGCCGTCGGTCATGGATAAGCCAATGCCGACGAGGACGGTTGTGACGGATGTGACGGTGTCGTTGTGCCCGTGGCATTGGGATCCCATGCCGAACGGGTTTAACTCGCTAGAATTTGACCAGTAGCAGCAGCGAGTAGTAGAGGTCGTTTTCTTTGGCTCCGCCCTGGGGAGTACTGTCGTAGCGGTCCGTGGCAGCTACTTTGAGGCTCAAGCTGTCGGCGTCGTTAAGTAGAATTTCCCACGCGACATCGGTAACCAAACGGAAGTCGGCGAAATCCGTCCAGTTGGGGAAGTAATCGACTTTTGCCCTCAGTTTGTTGTACTTGTTCAGTTGGTGTTCGGCCTCCAGGCCGAAGACGGCTTCCGGCGTCCAGTCGTCATCCGGAGCACCGATTTCTTTGGACGCACCGGCACCAAACCTTGTGACCAGCGTCGTGCGATCGTTTCGCAACCAGTGGTAGCCAACACCACCATTGAGGTTCAAACGTAGGTCAAATGCTTTGAATTCGTCCCACTCCATTCCGAACTTGGTAAACAGCGACCAGGGCGAGTCATTCAAGATGCGATCGTAATCTGCGTTGAAACGGCCGTTGTCTTCGGTCACAACATTTCTTGAGTTGGCGAGGCGATAATCGAAATCTAATCCCAGGGTGTAGTCGTCGGTCTTGCGTTTTAATTCGACACCGGTTTGAATCGCGAGCGTTTCGGAGTTCCCTTGGCTGCCATCGAGCCCCAATTCGATGTGGTTCGTCCAGCCCGTCGTCATCCATCGCCACGGATATTGATACCAAGTGAGTGTTTCTTCGTGCAGCGGTGGGTGGATTGCTGTGCCTGACTGCAGTTGTTCGCCTATGGTTTGCGACCCGGACGGCGGAGGAAGCGGAAGCGAGGGCGTGGTGTGAGCAGTCAGCGTTATCGACGAATCTGATGGGTCAAGTTCGTAACTCGGGATGGACGCCAGTGCCGCATCGACAATCTCTGTCGGCGTCGCGGCTTGCACCACATTGGTCGGCAGCGAGTTGCTGGTCGGGTCAACCGGTACCGTGTAAGACGTGCTGGTTTTGTTGTCGGCAGTCACAACTGCATCGACACTACCTACCAGATCATCAGGCAACTTGATTGAGTTGACAGATGAACCAGTTTGGGGGGGCGCTACCGCGGATGAGTAACTTGCTCCATCCCAGGTCGAAACTCCGCGTTGCCAGCCGGGAATATCGGTATTTGCCTTGATCGTACTTTGTGCCGACGCTTGGTCCGCCAAAGCGGAGCAGGCGAGAGCGAGCGATCCCAATAGAATGATGCGAATAGATAGATCGATGCGGAGGAATTGCCCCCCGGACATGCACTGCCGATTCATATTTTGCACAACTACTTACGAGTGAATCAAAAATTGATAGACGGTTCACATCCGCGATCCCTGCTCGTGCAGCAACCGTGGGAGGAGCGTCTGTTCACTAGTGAGTAGCAAAAGTCAAAACGTCGTGTCACGAGCGATCATCAAATGATTCTCGATGGACGCCGATGTCAGTTTCACGAAGCGAATACGACAACGTAGATTCGCGTTTTGACGTGTCGGTTTGCGAGCAAATGTCGCCGGAGCAGGGGCCTGTGTCACCGACCCCGGTCGCGGCGGATTTGTCTCCGAGCGAGTTCTCGCAGCTAGTTGGCTAGAGCTTCGGCGGCGCTGGCGGCTTCCGCTGCTGCTCGGTCCGCTTCGATTTGCTCTTTGCTTCGGCGAGTTCGCTTGCGTGGTTTCGCTGCACCCCATTCCTTGGTGAGTGCTTCGAAAACGTCAGGCGATTCATATCGAACGATATTCTTGCCTTCGGGCATCGGGCCGATTAAACCACGAAACACCGGAAGCCCGCGGAGCGCGAGGTCGGTGCTGCAGTCGTCGGTCCCAATTTGAATGTGGGAATTGAGAAGTGGTTCGCTAGTGGGATAGTCGCGAATCAACAGCGAACCATCTTGTCCACGTGTAACCACACGGAACGTATCTTTTTTGGCCATGGTGCCTCCGGGAGGGTTGGCGCATGGGGAACGGAAGGGGGAGGGTGTTTGACATCACAGGTGCACGACAGCATGGGGAGGCTGTCGCAGATTTCGGCCGAGTCCAAGGGGGAAGGTTGCCAGTGGAGCTTGGAAGTCAAGTGCCGACGCAGACCAAACGACGATCGTGAGGGAGTACACCATCGAACATGTTGGGAAAAGGACTGATCTGCGTCGACACTTCAAACTTCTGAAACCACAATGACAAAGGGGAGGAGGACTCGGTCAAAAGGGAGATGATTGGGATGTCGAACAGTAATAGGTATCGTCTGCCTGGCCGACAAAGTCGAAGAAAGAAGTTGGAGTCCGCCCAGGACACAAGATGCACCTAACTGATACATCAGGCCATCGCCGTCACAAATGAACCTGCTGGTTCCGAACACAACGACCGGACTTCGCTGGCAAAATGCATCGCAAAAACGGAACGGATTTGCTTGGCATTCGTCATTCTGTAGCGATCCGATCGGCAGCCAATGCCAACGATTTGCAACCACTGGCGCAAAGAGAACAGAGTGTGGATGAGCCAAACGCCTTTGCAGACAATCTGGGGTTCAAACGCGACGGTGGCAACATCAAGAAATGATCCGCCCCGGACTTTCAGCGGTCGTCGCCACGGTGTACCAGTCGTGACGGTACCTATTGATCAACCGTTACTTGTGCGTTTGCACGGGCAACGTTGGGCGATTGCTGGCTGATTCCTTCGACTGTCAAGTCGATCGTTTGCGGTTGATTGCTGCTTAAAACAAGTTCGTAGTCGATACTCTCGCCTGGTCGCATTGTCTTGATTTCTTCTAAAGCTCGGACTCCACCGCCCTCATTACGAAACTGTCCCATCTCGGGGCTTCGTCGTTGCGAGACACGCTCAACCCGGACACCGGGCGGCAATGCGAATCGCAATTGGATCTGACTATCCGGGACGTCCGAATCGTTTAGGACCGTTAGGACATAACGAATGGGATCGTTGACACGGACTGGATTGTCGCGCGCATACAGCGACAGTTGGAGTCTTCCCGATCGGAGATTCGGTGCGGGGCCAACGGGTCCGGAAGGCCCGCCGGCGCCGGAGCCACTGGGATCGGGAATCGGAGCGGGTCCACCAGGAATCGTGGGTGAGGGTTGTACAGGCGGTAAGGGTGGTGGCTGCAGATTGGAGCCTGTTGCTGGTCCACCGGCTGAAGGATCCATCGATGGAGAGAGGCTCGGCACGATCTCAAAGTTGTACGAGTCGTTGGCTGTGGCGCCTTCAGCGGTTTCGGCCGTGAGGATCAGCTGCGATCGAGGATTCGGCCCAACGGCTCGAACTTCGGCTTCGTAGACTCTGCTATCGCCGGGTGCCAGCGTTGGCAGGTCCCAAGCGATCAAATATTGTCCCATGCGAGAACGGTCCAGTCCGTCGGTCGTTGCCCGAATGAGCTGTAACTGCGGGTCATGCGACATGGTCACGCGCAGGTTGTTCAGGGGAACTTGTCCGGTGTTGGTCACACGTCCGCGCAAAACGGCCAGCGGGCCGCCGATTTCCACCTTATCGCGACGGTCCAATTTGGCCGTTAACGCGGGTGTCGGCGGAATGGGATTGATGACGGTGATGCATTGCTGGGCTTGTGCGTTTTGTCCGCCCGTTGCCGTAGCGGTGACGTTGACACATCGCCGGCCGGACTCGGTTGGGATGTACGTGACAGCGACTGGCCAGGTTTCGCCAGGTTGCAGTGGACCATCGTCCTTCGGTTTGCGAACACCTTGGCGGCCACGTTCCTGGTCCAGCATGTTGTCGCCGCCCATGACAACCAATTCAACCTCTTTTAACGGTTGATCTCCGGTGTTCTTGACGTCGATGTTGAACGTCACCGGTTCGCCCGCTTCGACACGGTCACGATCAGCTTGAACATCCAGCATCAGGGAAGGTCGATAGACATCGATCCGAACCGAATCGGTCGCGATTAATCCGTTGTCACCACGGGCTTCGAACACCAGATTTGTGGTGGCCTGAGCTGTCACGGTCGCAAATAGGTCAAGCTGGGTCTTGGCTGGCAGTGTGTCGATGTCCCACACGATTGCCGAGGGGATATTTTGCGCAAAACCATCCGTGCTGGTCGCTCGGACGCCTGGAGGAATCTGCATGGTGACACGCACATTGTTGGCCGGTTGGTCGCCGGGATTGCGAACATTCGCGACGACTTCGACAGGTACATTGAAGGTTGCAACCGAAGGGGCACCAGCCTCGATCTCTAGTTGTGGCGCGCTCCAGGTCACGAATGTTTGTCCGCGGCTGAGCGTCATCGTCGGAATATTGTCGCTGATTCCACCTGGGCGAATGACTTGGATGTCGACCGGTGTTGTCCCGCTGGCACCTTCGATTGGGATCAGTTCAGCTGTCGCGTTGCCGTCGTCACCCACGTTGACTTCCACGACGGAGGAACCATTCGTGCCCGCAAACGCGGCCAATCCGGGCTCCATGATTTCGTAGCGAACTTTCCACCCGCGAGCCGGTAAAGTACCTTCGCTGCGTGTTACTCGGGTGCTCAGCGAGACGGGAGTGCCGGCGGGGACGATTTGCGAGCTGGGATATTGCCATCTTGCATCAATCCAATAGATCGTCGCGGTTGCCTTGCGGTTGTCCCAGCAATCGCTTTCAGGTGCGAGCACGGTGACGCGACTGAGACCTTCGCTGGGACTGCTGAGCGTGATCCAAGTTTGGCCTTTCTCTAATTGCACATCATCGCGTGCGTCCAGATTGCCACGCGTGATCAGGGTTCGCTTGGTGCTGGTGACGCCTTTGGCATAGGACGGATCGTGTTTTTCTGCCTTGGATAGTTTGGCCAGTCGGTGGAGAATTCCCGGAGCATCGTCTCCAACTTGGATGAATGTTCCTACGCTATCGGGTGTCAGCATCCACTCGAGCGGCTCGCCAACTTGCAAATATCCGTCATTGCCACAGATGCCCGACAGCAGCACCACTTCACCACCGACCGGAGCAACGATTTTTTGCGGCGATAGCAGGATGCATCCGCGTTTTCCCTGCTTGGGCAACTTCATTACGTCGTGCATATGGCACTCGCGGCCCAACAGCACAGCGGGCGGCCCATTTTTGCATGAATCGGGGCAGGGTTCGCTTGGGACACAGGGCCCGGTGGCAGCTCCCGACGCGATCGAAGTCGGCGGTGCAACTGGAGTTAAGCACTTTGGAGGTTCCGCGGGATCTTGAAACGCCGGCGTGGGCCATTGGAATCCTGGCGATCGAAGTTTGTTGCCGAGATGTCGAAAACAGCCGATGCCTTCGCCAGCCGAACCCGGTAACGCGATGGACGTGGTCGTTGGCAGGGGGGCAAAAATCCGCGTACCAGTTGGGTCGACTGCCGGCAAACGCAAGTTCGAGCAGCCAGATGACAACAGACTCAGCAACACCCAGGCCATCACATGGCATCGCATTATCCCGCAGCGCGTTACCGATCCGATCGACAAATGTCGAACGGAGGGCTGCATTTCGGCGGGAGGGCGCGCTGAGACTTTCATCGTTCCATCGGATGTATTGCAAATCAGACGTTGCAATCCGCAGATGCGGATTCGTCATGGGACGCGCCGGTACACAGTTCGTCCGAGGAAACCTAGCACGTAGCTGGAGACGATGATGCCAAAAGGCAACATCGAATGTTGTGAAAAGACATCACACTAGCGTAGTCTGTGACGAATAAACGGATTCATCAGGCAAACGAAGTCCGTTGCAGTTCTCAGTGGGCCAAATGCCCAAACGGATGCATTAGCAGAATCGCACCGCGAGACTCAGTGTCAGAGTTTGTCGATCATGTTTCGTTCTTCGAGCGCCTTGACGACCTCGCGCACGCGTTCTTCGGCGTGTTTGGGAGCGACCAGGGTAGCGTCGGCGGTGTGAACGACGATCATGTCTTCGACATCGATCGTAACGATTGTGTGATTAGCATCGCCGTGAATGATCGTGCCACGCGTGTCGATTCCAACGTGTGATCCCACGACGGTGTTGCCGTTGTCATCAGGTTCATGAAGCCGCGAGAGTGATTGCCAACTGCCGACATCGTCCCACGGAAACGGGGCTTCGATCACAACGATGTTGTCGTAACGTTCCATCACGGCATAGTCGATCGACTTGCCTTTGATCGCAGTGAATTCGTCTTTGAGTGTCGCAACAAACGAATCGCTGTCCATGGCATCCGCGATCGCGGTCAAGTGTGCGTGCATCTCCGGTTCGAACCGTTTCAATGCATCCAGGATCGTGGCTGCCCGCCACAAGAAGATGCCGCCGTTCCAATAGAACTTTCCGGAGGCGACATATTCTTCCGCCGTTTCGCGGTTGGGCTTTTCCCGGAACTGTACGACTTTGAACGCCTGGGCGTCGTCAAAATCGAGTGCATCGCCGCCTTCGATATAACCGAACGATTCGGCTGGGTAGGTCGGCTTGATACCGAACGTCACGATTCGGGTGGGATCCTGCTGTATCAATTGTTCGCCAGCACGGATCGCGTTTTGAAACGGCTCGGGAGCATTGATCACATGGTCCGATGGCATCACCACCATGGTGGCATCAGGATCGCGCCGGCAAATCATCGCGGCAGCAAGCCCGACGCAGGGTGCGGTATCGCGTTTGCAAGGTTCACCGACGATGTTGTCAGTCGGCACGTCGGGCAGTTGTTTGCCGATCGCGTCCGTTAAAATTTGATTTGTGATCACCATTTGCCGCTCGGCCGGCACAAGGCTTCCCAGTCGATCCGCAGTTGACTGAATCATCGTGCGATCACCGCTGAGTGCCAGCAACTGCTTGGGTTTGAGTTTTCGGCTGGCGGGCCAAAAACGGGTGCCGCTGCCGCCAGCCATGATTACTGCGTGAAGCATCGTGTGGAGTCTTGGATTCAGGGTTGGGCCAGCGGGGTGGCCGCAGAAATAAAAACGAGCGGTGGAAACTCGATCAGGTCCGTGCCGAGTTTACTTAGACGGCGGTAGGTCGAACAGAGACCTGTCTACTCGTTCAGCTTTTCCTTGAGCAAACGCAGAGCTGTTTGGAAGACTTCGACGTCAGGTGCCAGATCCACGGCACGCTGCAAATACTTGACGGCCTCACCGCTTTTACCATTGAGATAGAGCGACAGCCCGTAGCGATATTGGATATCAGGGTTTTCGGGCGCCAACTTGGCATCCCGACCCAGAAGGACCAGTTCCTCGGCACGCAGTTCTTTCACGCGGTTCATCAACGCATCAGACAGTTCGCTGGGTGCTTGGGCGATGGAACGTTCGATCAGCCCTGACAGATTGGTTCGAGCTCCGCTCATATTGGGCTGCACACGGATCGCCGTCTCGTATGCCTCGACCGCTTCGTCCAGTCGACCTTGCTGTTCGCAAATCATGGCCCAATTCATGTGCGCACCGCCGCGATCTGACGCGACCATGATCGACGATTTCAGTTCCTCGATCGCCAAATCAACTTGGCTACGTTCGCTCTGGTTCAATGTTGGGTAGGCACGAGCCAACAAAACGCGTGTCGCTTCGTTGCGGATCAGACGCGACGAGCTGTCCAGTAGCGGAAGTAAGAATTTCTTAGCTGTCGCCGGTCCGGCGTTCATAAAGACATTGATCGCAGCAGCGCGGGCCAGCGGGTGTTCGTTTTCGTCAGCGACAATCTGCTTGGCGGCCGGCAAAGCGTTACTGAAACCGGCGGCTGCCAGCTCGCTGATCGCGGTTGCTTTGGCGATCGCGGGAGACTGATCAAGCGGCGACATGGCAATCCGCAGTAACTCGTTGGCCGCCTTGATGTCACCAGCTCGGAAAGCAGCGAGCGGTTCGGAAAAATGCGGCGGTGTCTTGCGATCTGCGCCGTACCACTTTTCGCAGGCTTCGTCGCACCATTTGTCCGTCTTCTGTATCGCTTCTTCGATCGACTCGTTTCCTGCCGCGGCGGCTTCTAGCCACTGTGCGTACTCCTTGGACTCAAACTCCGACTGTGTCTGATCGCTCAATTGAGGCAATTGGTCACGAATGTGACAACTGCTGCAAGCGTTGGGTGTACCGATTTTGACCGATAAGTCCGGGCGCGGTACTCGCAGCGAATGATCTCGCCGCGGGTCGACTTGCATGTACGTGGTGTGAGGCATGTGACAATCGACGCACATTGCTCCCGGCGTACCGGGAGCATGATGATGGTGGGACGGGACGTCGTACTTGCCCGCAGCATGTTGGTGACAAGATGTGCAAGTCGCGTTGCCGGGATGCTTTAGCTCCAACGAATGCGGATCGTGACAATCGGTGCAGCGTATCCCTTTGTGATACATCTTGCTCTGAATAAAGGAACCGTAAACGTAGACCTCGTCTTTGATCTGTCCATCGGCGTGATAGGTTTCTGGTCGCAACAATTCCAGCGAGTAGTGATCGTGAAAGAGATCACCGCCATGGAAATTTGGATCCAGCACACCACGACGACTGTGGCAGGGGGCGCAGGTTTGCAACTGCGGTTCCGGATCGTCACCCTTCAAACGAGCCAGCCCGTATCCGTGGTTTCGATCCCAGAACAGCGATTTTTCGTTCGCCAGTTCGATATGCATGCTGCCAGGGCCATGGCATGATTCGCAACTGACGTCGATTTCGGAAAAGGTCGTGTGATACCGATTCGACTGTGGGTCAAAATTCCGTTTTAAGTTGGTTGAATGGCAATCGGCGCACATGGTCTGCCAACGTTGCATCACGCCGGTCCAATGCAGCGGGTCGTCGGGTTCTAGTTTTTCGGGAACATCGGGTGGACGAAGATAAAACCAGCGTTTGTTTTTTGTGTCCCAACTGATTCGCAGCACCTGTACTCGGCTGACCTGGTTTTCGGGCATATCCTCGGTGCGATCGAATTCGACCATGTATTGCTGTAAAGGATCGACTCCAAAGACATACCTCACCTGGAAATCCTCCATCTCGCCCGTCGGTCCTTCGGTGTGGACCATGAATCGGTCACCGTCGCGATAGAGTCGATTGACCAGTCCATCGTGCTCGAAGGTGACGTCGGAGAAATCGCCTAATACGGATTCGTCGGTTGCCACGTCCATCGCTAGATCATGATGCGAACCGCTAAACAACTCTGCTTCTTTTTGGTGACAGTCGATACAGGCGCTACGGCCAACGAAGCTTGATTTTGCAGACAGCGGTTTTGCAGACCAATAGTCGGCAAAAACTCCCCCGGCAACAATCAGGAAGAGGATCACCCCCGCGATGGTCCGCGTACGAAATTTGCGATGCAGTGGTTGCTTTTGTTGTGACAAGTTGTTGGGTGCGTCTTGTTGTGTGCGGCGTTGGGGAGACAAAGTCGCAGGGAATTCAGAACCGTGTCGAGGGTTTCGCGTCGGAATGTATCGGTCAGTCGCTCGTGCGTTGAATCATCGGAGCAATCAATACCGCGGCTTGACGCCGCATCGAGTCGATCAGGTCCGTCTGTGTGCTGTCGTCTTGCCGCAAGTTTTCGAGTAGTCGCGCTGACTTCAGGAGCGACTCGGCCGCTCGTGACCGCTGCCGCATCGTCGATGTCGGATCGTTCGGTTGCCCATCGTGGGTGTTGTGACGGTGCTCACTGTGAGATGCTTCCAATAGCGAACCTTTGAGAACACTACCGCGTTGCTGAAGGACTCGTAACATATCGTCCAATACGACATCGCCTGTATCACCAGCCGCCTTGCCCTCCAGCGTGTCGCGAATTCGGTCTTCGACGGCGGATGGTCGAGACGAAGGCGACTCGATCTTAGGCAACTCTATTTTAGGTAACTCGGGCAACTCTAGGATGTTTGGGTCGCTGATGGGGCGTTTCGGGTGCGTTGGCACCTGTTGTGTCTGTGTGGATTGCGTTTTGGCAGGCGGCTGTTGCGCACCGTCGGGACTTTGCGCGATCACAACGATCGGGATCGCGATGATCGGAACGACGAGGACGCCCCATAGGACCCACGGCGAGTAGGCGGCGCGAACGGGTTGATGAGTTTGAGAATCAGACATGGCAACTCCTTTTGTCTAAGTCTTATCGCGAGGCGATTGGGGGCCTGTTGAGGGGGGAGCTTGGGGTGTGCTCTGGGGCGATTGACCAGGCATTTGTGGCTGGCCGGGCGTCTGTGATTGCCCGGGTGTTTGGGATGTGGGCTTTGTCTGTGCCGATTTAACGGGACCTGGATTGCGCGTACGAGACGATGGACGCCGTTTGATCGGTGTCAGGGCGTGTTGGGCTTGGTAGGCGACGTCGGCGATCAATGAATCGACGCGATTGCGGCAGATTGCGTAAGCGGCCAGGGCTGGAATGGCGACAATCAAACCACCGACTGTCGTGACCAAAGCTTGATAAATGCCTTCGGCCAAATCACCTGCACCAGCGGCACCCCGCGTGGTGGCGACTTGTTGGAAGGCAAAGATCATGCCGGTGACGGTCCCTAGCAAGCCGACCATCGGCGCGATGTTGCCGATGACCGAAAGATACTCGATGCGCCGCATCAAACGGGCGGCTTGTTCTGCAAGTGAGTCTTCGACAGCCTTTTCGACTTGGTGCCAACCGAATTCCAATTCGCTCAACCCGGCCAACAAAATTACGCTCAGCACGCTGGGCGCTCGGCGGCACGCCGCGTCGGCTTCGGCGATTCGGGCCGTCAGCAATGACTGACGAACCGTTTCGCTGACACCATCGGGCAGGACTTCGCTGCGGCGTAGTGTCATGACTTGGTCAAAGACCAGATAGGCTGCCGCGACGCTGAGTGCAAAGAGCACCAGCAGGATCATGACACCCACGATTCCGCCGCTCATGACGATGTCAAAAAAGCCCGCGGCCTGTTCCGGATCGCCGCCCAGTTCACCCTGACCAATCAGCCAACACGCCATCACGCCGACTCCTCTGTTTCCGAGCCCGCCGAAAGTAAGAACTCGGCATCGGTCAGCAATGGATCATCCCAACGCAATCGCAAAACGCCTTCGGCCTGCAAGCGTTTGATTGTCTCGTGATGCAAGTCGCGAATTCGCTTTTCTGCCCGATTGATTCTTGATCGGCTTTGTGCCAGCGACAGGATCATCATTGCAAATAGCGCGGTCGGTAAGATCGAAACCAGCAAACTGGTAAAGATCATTGAAAAATCCGGCCGAGGAAACGAATCGAGATCGCCGCTGAATTCGCTAAAGGTCGTGAAGCTGGCTGAAAAGTACTTTGTGTACAACGCGACGATTGGACCAGCCATTAAGAACCAAAAAATCGCTGTGCCGACTACCGCGAACAACAATGTCACCGACGGTGAAATCGATTCGCGCTCGACTTCTGTGTCGAAGATTTGCTGCGAGTTTTCTTGCAGTGTATCGATTCCCGATAGATAGGCCACTTGTGACCGCGAATCGTCGTCACCGAGAAGGTTGTTTTGGCCGGGTTGATGTCGCAATTCGGCCAATTCGTCGCGGAACCGACCCGCCAAAGGCCCCAAACGATCGGCAACTGCCGCGGCACTTCGTTTTCGAAGTCCGTCGCGAATGTCTTCTTCCGCACCGGCTTGCGCGGCAACGTTCTTGGCACTGCTCCAAACGGCGCTGACCAGCGACGGTAGCGACCCGGAAAGCGAAAGTAAAACGCGATCCCAAGCACCGTGAGTTAGATTTAACAGCCCGAGTTGCGAGCGATAGGGAAAGCAAATTGCTGGTGTGTCGGTTAGCAGCGAAAGACGTAGTCGCGAACGCACTGCAGCACGCAGCGGGCCCCCGGCGCCGATCAAAGTTTCGGCGACTTCCGCCGGCAGTTTGGTCGCTTCTTGGCGTAGCCGTACCACGGCATTGGTCAGGCCGGGTAGCTGATCGCTCAATACATTGTGCAACGCTCCGCGAAAACGACCGTCTAACGCGGACAACCTTGTGCTGCGTCGCCGGTCGCCATCCCAAGAATTCCCTAGTTCGTCCTGCAACCGCTCTGCGATGATCCTCGCCGCCGTTGCTCCCACCGTTTCCTCGTCACGTTCGGCCACATCGAAGTCGTCCAAAATCACGGGCGCGACAATCGCGCTCATCGGCGCGACATGTCGCATCTGACCAACGAATCCATCAATGTCCGCGTTCAACGCATCATCGCGTTTTCGAACCGAGTTGATCACAGGAATCACGACGGTTCCTTCGCTCGCCTGGGCCAACATTCCTGTCACTTGGCTGCGAAGTTGATCACGACGTACGACGAGCAATAGTATCGATGCCAGCGAAAGTGCGCGGGCCGCGACTGCCGCGATCGCGCGCCGATCGTCGGTGGCTCCGGGTGAATCGACCAACAAATAGGGAATGCCAATCGGCTCCATTTTGGACGATTCGCAATGCAGATACTTTTCGTACCTTGTGTCCAAGTCGGCTGGTGATTTCGGCCCCACCCAAAGCAATTGCTCGGTGGCTTCGTCCGCACTATTACCGCTGCGAATACTGTTTGCGACCGTTGATCGACGAACCAGTTGTCGAATCAGCCACGATTTTCCTTGGCCGGTCGCGCCGACGACAGCGATGACGGTCGCGCCGGGGCTCCGGTCTTGCATCACCAACTTGCGGGCTTCGGCATGTTCGTCACACAATTCCAGGACTTGTCGTCCTGTCTGGCTGTCACCCAGCACCGTCGTTGCGGCACGTCGAACACGGCGTAGGAATTGCTCACCGGGGCCGCCGCCTTCTTGGAACGACTGCTGCTGAGCAAGATGATCAGGGGGCGTAAGATTCACGTTCCGTTGGGTCCGCTTCGGGGCACGAGGCGCTGCAATTCTTGTCGAAATTCATCACGTACACGATACACCGAGAGTGTTGGTCCGATTGGTTCGCGACGCACGATTTGTGATTGGGGTAGCGTTTCCTTGCTGCCGGCAACATCAACAACCAGAGGACTGTCGGCGCGCGAAACGCCATAGGTGTCGCAAAGCACGGCGTGAAAGTCGGAAAGTTGTTGCCGCGCGGCTTGTTGCCCCACGTGTCTGGTGTTTTGTCCACCCGCCCACATTGTCGACAGCGTGGTCAAACCGAGCGCTGCGAAAAGCTCGGGAATGGAGGCCGATGCGATCACGGTGGATCCGAAGTCAAGTGGGATCATCAGAACACCGCCGAACGCTGCCAGCATCGCCGCCAACGGAGTCAGTCCAGCGGTCAGTTTCTTGTGCATCGGAATTTCGGCCCACATCTGCCGTACCGCTTCGTCCAATCTTTTCGGATCGAGTGATGTGAAATCATCGCGCTCGTATCGCGTGATCGCCGCCTCTGCAGATTCGTTCCACTGGACCGAATCGAGAACTTGCGCTTTGTTGGAAAACCAATGCGGCAGTGCATGGGGGCCGCCGTGTCGATCGATCGCCGACTGCAAACGTTCGGGAGTCAACAAACCGCCGTATTCGCCTTTGCGAAATTTGTCCTTGATCTCGCCGGCTGTCCGTTTGGCAATGGCTGATGGAGTGAGTTGTCGGATGATGTCACCCGCACCGCCAAAAAATCGCTGCACCGCGGTATTCATGCGGACGCCCAAGCGCGCGTACCAGGGAGCGGTGAGTGCGAATGATTCGGACAATTGCCGTACAATCCGTTCGCTTTGATGCAGACGCAATTCCAGCACCCGGCCACCGGCTTCGCGGTGAGCAAAAAATTCCAGCGATGCTTGCAGCAAACATTCGCGAGCTTTTTGTGTTGCCGCGATTGATCGATCCGCGTCCCGGTCTACCTTGGCGAATCCGTTATCCCAAACGTACGTTCGCAGCGAATGTTGACGGGCCAGAATAAACTTATCTGACGCTTCGCTGCGATCCAATCGCTTGGGCAACTCCATCAACAATCGGTCTTCCGAAATCGATGCCGGCGGATTGTCGTCGGGATCTTTCGAAACCGAGAAAAATACCGGCAGTGAGTCCGATTCGGGATCGAGCGCCGCGTTGACGATTTCTTCGGAGGCAGGAATGAACGGTCGACTGCCGGGGACATCAAAATCGTAGGCAGCAAAAACGGTTTCGATTCCATGTCCGCGCGCCAGTGGGCCAAAGGTTTCCAGCACCTGGTCGGGAGTTTGACGCGGACGGACTTTGTTGACCGCTAACATTCGCGGGATGCCGGGCATTAAATCGGCGGCAATCCGCAGCAAGTCGCCCAGCGTCGAATCTCGAGAGGATTCGGCAGACGAGACAACGATGAAAGCCGAACAGAACGTTGCGGCCCTGCCGAGTAATTCGCGCCGCGCCGCGGGCGATCCCAATCCGAATGCTTCGTCCGACACGATGTCGGGGCAATCCAGAAGTCCGATTCCTGCCGCATCCAAACCCGGATCGGTGGCCACCAGAGGAACGCTCAGCGAACCAGATTGACCGGCGCGATTGTTGTATTGCTGGTGCGCTTCGGCAGGATCATCGGCGAGCATCTCGGGCGGTTTGCCGATCGCGTCGCCCAGATCGCTCATTAGCAATCCCCACAGTTCCGGATCCTCTTGCCATGCACTGGGTAACCAGAGCACGAATCGATGCGTTCCCTGTTCGTTGCTGCTGCCGCGCAGCGTTCTGGCACGCCCCTGTTCGCTTAGAAAGGTGGCTACCAAACTGGTTTTGCCACTGTTGAGCATTCCGGCGATGGCGAGAGTTGGGTAGCCGACCAATTTGGCGGCGGCATGTAGTTGGCGGCCGGCAGCGAGAATGTCGAGTGCGGATTCGTTGCAAATCCGCCGCAGCGCGGTGAGAAAACTTTCGCGCCCCTCAGTCGGGTAGAGTCGCTTGATGACCGCGCGTTGGTCATCATCTTCCAGCAGCGAATGCAAACTGGGCCAGTCGATTGAAACTTCGTCCTGATTTCGACGTAAGCCGAACATGGTCATCACGCTTTGGTTTCAGACGCTTGGTCACCACGCCCTGAATCACTCTGCGTTCCCGGATCCTGTATAGCGCGGTTAGATTGTCCCGTAGATTGTTCCGCCGATCGAACTGGCGGTGAATCAGAGCTTATCTGGTTATGGGCCGAAGACGAGTGTCGAGCGGGCGCGGCATCGTGAACATTTTCGGCTCGTTTATTATCGACCAAATTTGGGTTTTCGTCACGGGGACCCTCGTAAACTTCTTCCCACCATTGACAGGCGTCGGTCGGGCTCCAGCGACGTGCGTGACTGCAATGCAGCAACCCTTGAGCCAATTCGTCCATGGTTGACGGGCGGTCTTTGGGGTCTTTGCGCAAACAGGCCATCAGGAGGTTTTGGAGGTCTTCGGGAAATTCCATTCCAATCCGCTCGTCCGGACGAACGGGTTCTTCATGTAGCTGTTTGGCGCAGATGTCGGCGGGGTTTTCGCCGTCGAAGGTTGGTTTTCCTGTCAACAAGTGATAACCGACAGCGCCGACGGAATAAATATCACTTCGTTGGTCCGCAGTCGACGCGTCACGGACGGACTCGGGCGACATGTATAGCGGAGTCCCGGTGATCGAAGCGACCTGAGTCAATTCGACAGTCAATTGATTGGTGTCTTTGACAAGTCCAAAATCCAGCACTTTGATCATGTCATAAAGTCCGGCTTGCGCGGTCACCAAGATATTTGCAGGTTTGACATCACGGTGCACCATCGATTTCTTGTGCGCTTCAGAAAGCGAACCACAAAGCTGCAATAACAGATAGATCACGCGTTCGGCTGGTTGACGACCGTAGTGGTGGATCAGTTCCAGCAGTGAAATACCGTCGACGTATTCCATCACGTAAAAGAATGTGCCGTCAGGCGTGCGTCCGTAATCATAGATGTCGATCGTGTTGGGATGACGTAATTGCGCCGTCAAACGCACTTCGCGTTCGAATCGTTTTAACGAACGCGGCGTGACTTCCGTGACTTCGAGGACTTTGACGGCCACATCGCGTCGGAGCAGTTCGTGTTGACCGTGGTAGACACGTCCCATTCCTCCGCTGCCAATCATTTTTCCCAAATTGTATTGCCCCAATCGGCGAGCCGGATCGGTGGGAGGTCCGCCGTGGTCGGCGAACCACCGCAACACGGACGCCATCGTAAAGAGTCCGATGCTGGCGAGTCCGACCAGTCCGATCAGTCCGATCAACGAGTTCCGCAGGACACGCATCGGCTGGTAGGCTTCCGCATAATCGATCTTGGTCGTGACGCCGATGTCGTACTCCGGCAGCCATCGCCAACTACCGACGACGGTGACTCCGCGATAATCCAAATAGCCGTCTATGTCCGTTCCATCGGCGCCCCGAGTTGCGTGGTCCGCCATCTTGGTCAATGGTGCGTCTTTGACCGTGGACCGTTTCACGTTGTGTCGAGTCGTATCGACGCCCGGGTTGCGGGCTGTGATGTTCAACGGGCTAACGACAGATTGATCGGTCGCCAGTAGTCCCGACGACCGCAATTGATTCTCGAATCGGCTGTGCGTGATCAGCGTACCTTGTCGATCAAACGCGTACGTTTCGCCGGTTTCGCCGTAGGGTGCGACTTGCAACAGGCTGCAGAACTTGTCCAGCGGGTCGATCAGCAACCCCAGAAAACCGATCGACCGGACACCTTCACGAACCGGAGAGATGGCGATCATCAACGGGTCATCGCGACGCGAGAGACGGCCGCTGACAAAAACGGCTGCCGGAGTTTTAAAGGGGCGACTGACGGTCCCGATCGATTGGTCGATTCTCTCTTGAGTGTCTTTCGCGATCGGCAAGGTTTGTGCGACCAAGGAATTGTGATTGCAAGCGATAACACGTCCTCGCGAATCAACCAGACACCAGCCCAAGTAATCCGGTGATTCCCAACTGTCATCGATTGCTTGCGACAGTTGCGGAATTTGATCGTCATCGGCCATCGATGACGAGTCGACAACGGAGCGATCGCCGTAGCGAATCAAGAGCTGTTGAGCGGGCAGTCGAACGCTCGGATGGTTGGCACACTGCTGTACGTCGTTGCGCCGCTCCTGCAGCCAGCCAGTCATTGCATGAACGTTGGCGTCGAGCATCGATTCAATCGAACTCTGAGTCGTCTGCCGCAACGAGCGGCGAACCAGCCAGCCGATCGTCAGTGTGGCAATAAGCAGCAGCAGCGTCAGTGTTCCCGCGATCCACGGCGCAAGACGTCGTACGCGCATCCGCCCGATCAGCGACGGCGTTGCGTAGGGGCCGCTCGGATGACTTTCCGAAAAATCAGAGGATGAGTGAACCGATGTCATCCCCCCACTATCGTCGAAACGGCGGTGGGAAAGTAGTCGTATCGGCTCGGGCAAAGCAGCGGCAGCCCGCTTTCTGGACGATCACGCAGAATCCATGGCGGATTTTGCCATGCTTGGGTGGCACCGGGTTGAACCGCGATGCTACGTAGAATCGGTTCCACCGGGTAGTCTGACCAAGATTGGGTGTTCGCGCGATCGACGGGAACAGAATTTATCGACGATCAGATCGCCCCGCGCGCTACAAAAGGCGATTGGCCCGACCCGAAAGGCAGTGCAGTACCCAACGGTTCGCCGTACAAAATGACGGTGAGCGGCCATGGACGCACGATTGACCGGATTGATTGCTGCAAATGCCGGATTGATTTCAGCGTCCGATAACACGGTTGCCAGCAGCCTCCCGTAGACTCCCGATTGGCGGTGGGACTTGTCGACATAGGCGGAAAAAATCCAGCCGGATCGCGGAGGTAACACGATCCGAATTCCCAATTCGATTTCGTCAAATGATTTTTGAGCTACCCAAAGACCGCCAACAGGACTCAAATCGGTTTTCGCAAGCCAGTAGGTGTGCTGATCGCGTTGCGGATCCTGTGGCGAAAACTCTGTCCGTGAAATCGATTCTGCAAGCCGACGGTCGGATGCTGAGTCGCAACGGACGATGGTCAGACCAGATGCCGCGGTTGCACCACCGTGTTGTGACGCGGGTAGCTCTAATTCGTAGACGACAAATCGTCGAAAGCGAAACACATTTGCCGGGACGATGCGATTGAAAACGATGCCCAGCGCGTAAGCCAGCGAATGTGACGGCATCTATTGCGATCGGTGTCGAAAGGAGGGCAACTAAATTCTCAGAATACAGAGTTCGACGACATACACCGTCACGGCGAACACAGTATGAATCAACTATCGGCCGACGTAGTGGCTGATCGGATCCAGGTATCGAATTTGATCCAAAGCGTTGTTGGTGTGTACATCGGCCTGCCAAACCAGTTTGTTGGGATCGACCGCTAGTTCCAGCCAAAAGGTACTCGACGCAAGCGTGTTGCCGTAGACATTCTTAAACTGCTGGGCTTCGGATGACTCACCCACATCGAAAATGCCGTCCAGTTCCGGCGTCGCGTCAACCGCTGCGACATTCACGTTTGCTACCGACGTGTGCAGTTCATTGTTGGCTTGACCGCCGCTCTGTTGCGTTGCCGCCTCACCCGTTCGCGTCTGGGTGGTCGATTGCTCACTATTGCTCTGCGTTATCAATGGATTGAGCTGGTGGGTTGAATCGACACCGTTTTGAGGCCGGCTGGTCGCAAAGGACTGGGAGTCCTGCGGGATGGTTTCGCAGTTTGCATGCGATGGTGAAATCAAATGATCACTGCGAGCTTGCTCGCGTTGAACCCAGATAACAAAGCTTGCTTCTTCGGACAGCTTCGATCCTTGCTGGGTGCTTTCGGAGGATGGCTGCGAACTCTGCCCCGGTTGATCGGTAATAAGCAATGCGCTTGCCGACGAAGCGACATTGGCAGGAACGTCGACACTGTGGGAATGAACAACGCAGTCGCTGTCGGCGATCGGAGTGCTGTCAGTATCACTCGAGATCGATTCGATCCGTGCACGCTTGGGTACGTCCGCCAGCGCGGGCGTCGTCGTGGCGTCGGACACAGATAACGGCACCGCGCTTGCCGGCGGTTTTGCTGGGGCAGCGTCAATTACAATCTGCGACGCGGGGGCGATCGCCGCGGACAGGGGCGGGACTACCTTCGCGTTCTTCATCGCTACTTTCGACCCGGTGGCGATCTTACCGATGGCGGCCGATTGATCGGACACGGAAGTCGACGGTCCAAAAATGGATTCGCTGATCCCTGTTATTGATGCCGCACCGGTAACGTCAAGATCGTCTTGCATCGAACTAGCCGACGAAAGGGTCACCATGTTGGGATCGGCAGATTCGAGCGGAGTCTGTGTTGCCGGCACTGGCGGCGCGATCTCGACTGGTGATGATTCCGGAATCGTTGGTTCATCCTGCGATGGTTCGTCCAATGACGCAACAGTGGGCGTCGTGTCGTTCGTGGCTGGCACCGTTAGATGCGATGGATCCACGGTCAGCTCTGTCGTTGTTTCAGGTGCGGTTGTTTCAGGTGCGGTTGTTTCCGCGTCAGGAATCGCCACCGTTGATGTTTCGGTTGGTGTCGAAGTAGATGCGGACACCGGCGTCGGCGGCGGTGGAATCGTGCTAACCGGCTGATCGACGGTGGTCTCACCTGAGACTTGGTCCTCGATCACGGGCGGATCGGCGTCCCGTTGGTCACCTGTTGTTGGCGTGACCTCCGGACCGACCACCGCGTCAGCGGCTGCAATCAACGGATCTTCCAGAGGTGCCTCGATGGTCTCGGCCGACAATTCGGCATCCGAACTTGCGTTCTCTTCGCGATACATGTCACTTGCATGCTTGCCGATTGCCTTGCCGTTTGCTGGTGCGTCGGTTGCGTCGGTTGCGTCGGTTGCTGCGTCGAGTTTGGCAATCGATTTCACCGCGGCTGGTTCCGTACCCGCTCCGTCGACAAGGTTCGACGCAGTCGCCGGCACCACCAGAAAAATATCGGCTGGTTCGTCGGTGTTGCCGGTCGATAGCACGCCGTGCCATTGAGCTCGAGCGGTCTGAGAAAATACGAGCGACGAATCAATATCGCCAACTTGCACTTCCAAAGCCCAATCTGCGTTTGGCTGGTTGCCAGTTTTATCATTTGATAATGCCACATCCGCGCCGGTCAATGACGCCAATCGGTGCGCAAACGCCACGCCGATGTGACCGCCACCGACATCGCATCCGTACACCAACAGGTCCGCATCAGCCGTCAGACTGTCAGTCCACTGTCGCAGCAGAGCGGATGAATTTTGTAGCTGGGTCAGACCAATTGCCTGGTTGCCAAGTTGCAGCTGTCCGCGAGTGCCGTGCGATACGATGTGAACACTCTGAATATTGGTTCGGCTGCGGAGGTGACGACTGATCTGTTCCAGTGCGTCACTGGTCGTATTCAACAAAATCAATTCCGCGTCTTGGGAGATTCCGTTTTCTAAAACCGACAAATCCTCCACTCGTGGATCGACAAAAACGATCTCGGTCGGTTCGGTTCCGACCGTGTTCAGTTGCGGCGCTGCGAAGTCCGCCTGATCCGCGTTGGCGGCCGATTGTCCAGCCGTGTCGCCGACCTGATTGCTGGTTGTCAATGCGACCGACGTGGGCGCGATGAGTGCGGGTGTAGACATTGCCGGTACGGATGCGCCCGCGTCAGCTGCCAGCATGATTCGTGGTTCAAGTGCCAGCGACTGCCATTTCACGTGATGATCATCGAGTGACCAAGAACATGCTTGGGAACGCCGCACGCGTCGTGAAAGAATTTTGGGCCGAGAACGCCAAGTCATTCGACTAGCTACCTATGAGATCAGCCCGTCGTGGGGCCGGAATCGAATTACGGTTTCGTGTCTTCTTGGACAAAGTCGCCTGTTTGGCTCATCCATTGAATCCGTTCAACTACAACGCCCCTGAGTAGAATCCCTGTCGAGTCGCACAATTTCGCCGTGAATGTCGACCGGTACAGAAAAATCGTAGAGGTTGGGCAAGTGGCAATCAAGCTGAGGCCGTTGCGGAACACAGATTTTTTGCGATACCCCACCAATGGGACAGAATCGATGGCAAATTTGTCGAATTCGAATTGACGATACGTCGCGCCTGCAGCCGATTTGCGAATTTCGTGTCGGCGATCATTCCGAGTCCAGTAATGGGTCGCGAAATACGACGACGACAGCCATCCGGATCATGCGCCCGAAATGCTGCTTGCCGAAAGAGGATGTGAAGATGAAGTGATGGGCAACAGCAACGTCTGGTAGCCCAAGACTGCTG
>JABDKS010000490.1 GCA_013002105.1 Pirellulaceae bacterium
GTTCCTCGTCGATTCGGGCACCCAAGAATTCGAGTCGTTGGCCGACGCGGTGGCGGACGACCGCACTGTTTTGTCCGATGCCGGCGGTGAAAACGATCGCGTCGACGCCTCCCATCACCGCCGCATACGCGCCGATATACTTTCGCAGTCGGTGGCAAAAAACTTGAATCGCCAATTGGCAGCGTTCGTCGCCTTGCTCTGCATTGAGTTCAATATCGCGTAGATCGCGTCCGTGACCCGACAGGCCGGCCAACCCGGATTGACGGTTCAGCAGGTCGTCCAGTTGCCCTGCATCCATCGACTCGTTGCGTGCCAAATACAGGACGACACCCGGGTCGATGTCACCCGATCGACTTCCCATCACCAAACCTTCCAGCGGCGTCAGACCCATACTGGTCTCGACGCTGCGACCGTATTCAACGGCGCAGACACTGCAGCCACCACCCAGATGGCACGTGATCAAACGCAAATGTCGAATGTCGTCGCCCAAAAAATCGGCTGCCGATTGAGCGACGTACCGGTGGCTGGTGCCGTGAAACCCGTAGCGACGTAAACGGTGTTTGCTCGCCAATTCCACCGGTATCGCATAGGTATGTGCGCGGCGCGAAATCGTGCTGTGAAATGCGGTGTCAAAGATCGCGACGTGTGGTACGTTGCCGATCAACTGCCGGGCAGATTCAATCCCGCTGATATTTGCCGGATTATGTAGCGGTGCAAGCGGAATCGTCTGCTTTAATGATTCAATCACTGAGTCATCGATTAAGGTCGGTCGCGTAAATTCGCTGCCGCCGTGTACGACGCGATGGCCGACGCTGGAAATCTGGTCGCTAGCGGGCATCTTTTGCAGCAGCAACGGCAAACATCCGGCGATCGCTTCGGCGTGAGTGCGTCCACAAGCAGTCCATTGGCCGTCGTCGATTCGAAAACGGCTTTGGTCGCTGTCAAGTCGTTCCACCGCTAGGTGGACAATTTGTTTTCCACTTGCGATGTCGACCGCGGATGCTTTGACCGATGTGCTACCGCTGTTGATCACCAGTGTGGACATGGAATACTTCGCCAAATGAAATCGAAGGATGCATAGGAAACTCGACACTTAACATGGTGAAAGTATCGACACGCGGAGTGCAGTCGCCAGGGGGCAAGTCATTTTCTAAATTGCGTTAGTTTTCCGAGCCAGAGTTTTCGTCGCGATCCGCGGGGACACTTTGCATCGGTCCCGAATGACGGCCCATTCCAAACCAGAATCCAGCAGCCGTACCAATCGCGATCATGATCAGTGTCATCGTTCTGCACTGATGCAAGTGAGTGACGAAATAGCCAAAACTGTCGTCAGCGATGAACGGTGCGAGTTGCCACTCGATGAAGATGCTCAACAGCAACGCGGCAACAGCGCAAATCACACCCAATGCCCGTGAGTGGATCCGTGAAAACAGCCCGCAACCGAGCCCCAGCAGTGTGCCCGGGACAGCGAGTGCGTAAAAACCTTGATCCATGGCAAAGTCAAAGACGTAATATCCGACCACGCCGCCGATGGTCATTCCGACGATCCCCAGCGCGAAATTGACGGGCCAAGTGTTTTCGCGCATCGTGTTCAACCATCGGGGAATGTCAGCAGGTTTTTGCTGGAGCAGATTGTACCGGCGCAGGCGGGAATATTGTGCCCGTGGCCGTCAAGCGACCTGAATCTTTATGAACTGTCGGAATCTGGTCGCCCGTGTTCTTTCGCCACCGCTTGGCGCGTGCGAAAATAAAACTGCCTCCTCTACCGCTTCTCATCCACCCAGCTATGGAGCGACCAACTTTGGCCGCAAAAGAATCGTCTTGGCCACCGGTGCCACGTTCGGAAATCCTGCCGCGTGCCCGCGATGCATTGCGCGAGCGATTTGTTTACTGCGATGAAATCGCGGATGTGATTTCGGCTGCATTCTACGAACCGTGCAATCTGCTGCTTTGGGGACCTGGTGGTCACGGCAAGTCGGACATGGTGATGACGGCGGTGCATGGATTGGGCATCAGCGAAAACGAAATATTTGTGCAGTCGTTTGGCGAAGGGATGAGTGAGGATCGGCTCTGGGGCGGACCCGACATGGCTTCGCTGGATACTTGCTTGCGTTATGACACACGTCGCTCGTTTTTGTCGCCCCAGTACAAAGTCGTTGTCTTCGAAGAACTCTTTGACGCGCCCGCCCAGGCTCTCTTGCCGCTCAAGGACGTCCTGACGCGCCGGGTGTTTATGAATGGTCCCGACCCGGTCGCGATGAACGCCAAGGTTGTGATCGCGTGTACGAACAAAGACCCTCGCGAATTCTCCGAAGGCAACGATGCAGTTCAGGCGTTGATGGAACGGTTTCTGTTGCAGAAAGAGATTCGCTGGCCGGCTTACGAGAAGAAGCAATACCGCGAACTCTTTGCCAAAGTCTGTCGCGACGCCAGCATGGGCGGTAAGGAACTGCACACGCAGTTGTCAAAGGTGATTGCGGGACTGAATGAGACGAAATCGTTTGTGATGTCGCCGCGGATGGCGTTACAGGCACTCAAAGTGGTGACCAACTGCGCCCGATTGCGACCAGATAAAAAAATCACGGCCGAGTCCTTTCAAAGCATCCGGTTCGTGCAGGGCATGCAATCTTACACGGCCGACTTGCTGCGCAAAATCGAAAAGCAATTGCCGGGGGCCGAAGATTTTGCGATTCAATTGGAGGATCGAGATTTCGATGATAGCAGCGAAGGATTGCGGGCAGAGAGAACGAAAATTCCCAAGATCGTATCATCGACGCTGAATGCCAGGTTTATTCACTGTCAGGAGATCATACAAGTTCTGACCCATGCCTTCTTGCAACCCTGCAACGTGCTGTTATGGGGACCCGGCGGTCACGGCAAATCCGACATGGTGATGTCGACCCTGAGAGCACTCGGCTACGCCGACAACGAGATTTTTCTGCAGTCGTTTGGCGAAGGGATGAGCGAAGACCGCCTATGGGGCGGTCCCAACATCGCAAAACTCGATGAGTACCTGGAGTACGACACCGATCGTTCGTTTCTTCCGTACGAGGTAGTTGTGTTGGAGGAGATTTTGGATGCTTCGTCGCAGGCTTTGTTGCCGTTGAAAGATGTGCTGACACGTCGGCTGTTTATGAACGCGGATCAAGCCGTGCCGATGAAGTCCAAGGTGATCATCGCGTGTACAAACAAAGATCCACGTCAATTTGCCAAGGACAGCGATGCGGTCAAAGCGTTGTTGGAAAGATTTCCCCTGCAATTGGAAGTCCGCTGGCCGTCCTACGAGCAAAAGGATTACGAGGCGCTGTTCCAAGCAAGTAACCCAGACGCCAGGGCGGATAAACGAAAGTTGAATCGGATATATGCGCATGTGTTGGCAAACTTGAATGATGATCGCGAGAACGGCTTTCAAGTGTCACCGCGAATCGCATTGGGAGGTTTGCGATTGGCCGCCAATAGCGTCGGGCGACACGGCCGAAAGAAGATGATTGTCGAGGATATTTTGACGATTCGAAACGTGCAGGGAATGGAATCCTATAAACACGATGTCGAGTCGCTGATCCGAAAAGCGCTGCTCGAGGGAGGTGTCGAAGTCTTGCTCAGTGATATCGACGAACGTGCAGAACAGCTCAAGGGGCGGATGGACGACATCAACCTGATCTTCGAATCCGCAAAAGACTTGGATGACGAGGCACGCGGCGACGTCAACGACGAAGCAATCAACGCGATGTTGGATCTGATGAGTGGGATGGATCAGTTAAAACGCGAGCTGATCTTCATTCAGGTCAGTGATCCCAAATTGCAGGCCTGGAAGGAACTGACCGAGAAACGGGTCGAAGAATTGTCCGCGGAAATCGAAGCGGGGACGTGAGCGATGGAACGCATCCACATCGAACGACGCTATCGAGATTTCATCAAATATCACACGCACGTGACGCAGCCGGAAACCAGTGAAAGACGGCAGCAGATTAATACGCTGGAAGTCATCAAGAAACTGGATTCGATCGGGATGAGCCATATTGATGTTCCGATGATTTGGGACGGTGTGCATCTGGTGGACGAAGGCAAAGTGGCCAGCAAAATCGAGATCGAACGTCGGACGCGGATGACGTATCGATTGCGGATGTGGAAACCAACACAATTCTTGGACGACTACGTCAGATGGTCCGAGCGAGATTTTGAGTTTTACTTTGAGCTGGCCCTCTGTTTGCGAGAAGTTGATTTTGAATTGATTCATGGTCGAACGGACATCGATCGCGCGATCGCCAACATTGCCGTAATCGCGACGGCCAAGCGCTCCCTCGCTGTGGGGATTCCGGCGGAGACCATTACTCAGCAGATCAATTGGGCACTGAATGAAGTATCGGGGCTGGCGACGGATGAAATCGAGTTGCTGGAGTGTTTACCTGACGAAGAAGCGCTGAAGCCGGTCGAGAAAATCGACCATGACCAAATGGCTCAAGATCGCGGCATCTCGTCGATTCGTTTGGTCGACAATATCGAAACACGCGGACGCATCGCGTCGCTGTTCACGGACTGCTTTGGTGGAAAACGCGAGGAGACGGAAACCAAGGAGATCAGTCCACTGTCTATTCGACGTCTGGACGTCGCGTCGCGTTTGCTGGCCGAGCCTAGCATGGAGGCGTTACTGCGCATATCTCGGATCGCAAACGAATACGTCGCTTTTCAACCGAGGTTCGAAAAGAAAATGATTCCCGCGCCCGATGGTGACCAAACGCGGATGCGGATGATGCAATCGTACTCCGAGCTGCCACGACTTGCCCCGGCAGCCTGGGCGCTCAAGGTTGCTTCGCCGAAATATTTTCGATATCGATTGGCGACCAAGAGTTTTATGGTTCGCGAAAAAATCAAACGCAGCGATAAGAAACAATTTTTTTACGCGTTGTTGGATCGGTCGAAATCAATGCAACAGGGCGAACGGATTTATAAGTTGATGGCCATCTTGATGAATCGATTGAGAGCGGTCGGGCGCCGCGAAGCAATCTTGGGATACAGCTTTTTTGATTCTGTGGTTCACGACGAGGTAATGGTGGCGGACGTTGCGGACGCGAAAGAGGAGATTCGCAAGTTGCATCATGAGTTCTTTATGGGCGATGACACGGACATTAATCTGGCGCTGCGTGAAGGCATCAAGCGGATTCGTCGAGTCATCAGCGAAGTAGAGGCCGAGCGACCTGAGTTGATCATCGTCACCGACGGCGATCATGGAATCAACGTCACCCCCAAGGAATTGAAGGGCATCGTCCTGCACGTTTTTGTCGTAGAGCAGAAAAACGAGGACTTGATGCTCCTTGCCGAGAAGACGGGGGGCGTGGCACTAGAGAGCTTGTGAATCCGTGCTGCGTTGCGACCAGCATGAATCGACGTCGTTGCGGTGTCGGTTTACGAAAAACGCCAGCGAGTGAATCGCCGGCGTCTGTGTTCTGCTTCGTGGAATCAAACAAAGCCTTGGTCGACCGAATCGTTGTCAGAACTGCCGGTAGGGGACCTGCTGCTGCGTCGACGGTGCTGGTGCTTGATTCTCCCAGGGGGCAGGCGGTCGATTAGCGTGCTGCTGATTGGGGTAGTAAAAGTCGCTGTTACCGGTCTGCGGTTGCGGCGCTTGGTACTGCTGATTGGGGTACTGTTGGTTCGGATACGATTGATTGGTGTATTGCTGATTGGTGTACTGTTGATTGGGATATTGTTGATTCGGATACTGTTGATTTTGATATTGGGTCCATGAGGCGGGCGCTGTCTGACCATCAGCGGGCTGCTGTCCGGTTTCGGGGTATTGAGTGTGACCGGGTTGTCCTTGGTCCAAATACTCGCGGCCTCGATTGATGGCTGTTTTTGCATCGCTGCGGATTTCGTCGCGGTCGATGCGGATTGTGGTTTCTCCACCATCACGATTGATCGTGAACCATCCGGCCATGAAGGCGCAACCCAGTACCAATCCAATCACAAGAATACTACGCATCGCGTTTTTTTCCGATAATAGTCATGTTCGTTTTTCGAGTCGCGATTGACTCGAGAGAATGTGGCGTGCCCAGCACGGTGTGGCATGAGTTGCCGCTTAGCGCGGATCGTAGTGGCAATTCGGCGCGCCGCGAAAGGTCAAGTTGCGAAAACCGTTTCGTTCTGCGCGTTGCTAGCAACCCCGTTGGTATGCTGTTTGTTAACGTGTTGTCGCTGATGTACACGTTCATTCCCCCGCAATACCCGGACACATCCACCATGTCGCGAATCACAATCTCTTGCTTCGCTTTGACACTACTCGCGATGGGATGCGGCCGAAAAAATCCGGTCGACGAGGTATCGCTGCGAGATAGTGGAGTTGTGTTGGATGAAATGGACGTTGATCGCGATCAACTGTTGTGGAGTCAATGGCGCGGACCGACAACCGACGGGCGGGCAGGAGATCAGCCGATACCCACAACATGGAGCGAATCAACGAATGTTCGCTGGCGATCACCGATTCCTGGTCGCGGTCATGGTTCGCCAATCGTTGTCGGTGAGACGGTCTATTTGGCAACGGCGAGCGAAGCAGATCAACAACAATCCGTTTTGGCTTATGATCGCGCAACGGGTGATGAAAAGTGGCGTAGCGTCGTTCACAAGGGAGGATTCCCATCGTCACGTTCCGTGCACGCCAAGAGTTCGCATGCCAACGGGACTTTGGCATGTGATGGCGATCGATTGTACATCGGCTTTCTGAATTCAGATGGTATTCAGGTATCCTCACTCGACCTGGACGGTGGCATCGTGTGGCAAAAAGAGATTGGCAAGTTCGTTTCAAAATTCGGCTATGCGCCGTCACCGATTCTGTACAAGTCATTTGTCATTGTCGCGGCCGATAACATGGGCGGTGGTTATCTCGCCGCACTCGATGGCCGCACCGGCGAAATTGCTTGGCGCGTGTCGCGTGGAAATACGAGTAGCTATTCCAGTCCGATGGTTGCCAATGTGGGAGGTCGCGACCAGTTGTTGATCAGCGGCTGCGACGCGGTGACCAGTTACGATCCGGCAACCGGCAAAGAGCTCTGGAGTACGTCCTGTATTGCCGAGGCGACTTGCGGAACAATCGTTGCCGCAGGTGATCGTTTGTACGCAAGTGGAGGGTATCCGGACAAGGAAACCGCTTGCCTATCGGCCGAGGGCGATATCCTGTGGTCCAATCGCACCAAGGTGTACGAACCGTCGATGGTGCTATTGGGTGATCAATTGATTGCGGTCACCGACGATGGCATCGCGCATTGTTGGGCGGCCGAAGATGGCAAGTCGCTGTGGCGTGAACGGTTGGGGGGCAATTTCAGCGCGTCCCCGATCGTGTGCAACGATCATGTTTTTGTGTCGAACTTGGATGGCAAGACTTTCGTGTTCCGTAGCCAACAGGGGCGGTTTGAATCGGTTGCGGTCAATCAACTCGGCAACGATTGCTATGCCAGTCCCGCGGTCGCAGACGGGGATCTTTATCTACGCGTTGGAATAGGCTCCGGCGGCGGACGCCAAGAGCATCTGTTCTGCATTGCGTCGGACCAAAATGCGTCGGACCAGAATGCGTCGGACCGGAATCCGACCGAGAACGATTCGAAATAGTACGATTGGGGTATTTGTCGGGTCCATTGTCGATAATCGGCGAGCGTGGAATTTGTCGCTCCAACGGAACGTTTGACCAGACGTGTCAAACGTGCCGGGTAATGTTTTTGCAATGACAAATCCATTTTCTCGTATTCGATGAGGGCACACGATGTGCAAAGACAACCGGGAAGATCGACAGGATTCCTCCCCCACTGACTCACGTCCGGTTCAGGGGTGGGTGATCGAAGGCCGGCGAACGGATGATGGCCAACCCACCGGCCGCTTTCTGCAAATTGGCACCGGGCAATGGTGTCCCCAGCAGTATGCGACGGTCTTTCCGCTGCGGCAAACGGCGATCGTCTACGCACATGAATTCGGTTACAGCGTCGGCCACAGCGCCTACATTGTCCGCTACTGCGGATGCGACTAGTCGACGTCCGTCGCGACAGGGGGACCAAGCGTGATCTCGTTGCGGTAGAGGCAGTCGATAGCGGCAATCCGACCCTGTTTCGCGGTCGCGACCAGGGGTCGTGGTGGTTGCCGTGGGGATTGGTAGTGGGCCGTATCTTTTTCAGCCGCGATTTTATTGCCCGGGGCGATGAATTTCCTGGGTGATGTTCTCCCTGCTGGATGTATTCTCGCAGTCGCGTTGGTTACAGTTTTGATCCCTACGGAGGCTGCTTGGCTACCGTGGGGGGATTGGTGGACTATAATCTCGGATTCCACACCCACCGCTCATTCTCGATCATCCCCGCCTTTATGATCCTACGTCTGATTTCCTGTGGCGTTCTCGCTACCGTCCTGCCCATCTGCCATCTGCTGGCTGCCGAATCGGCCCCGCAAACCCGCGTTGCGGAGGACGTCGCCGCTGGGCACAGTTATCACGGTGAAGCGTTCAACGAGGGACCGCGACAAGCAGCGGTGTTGATCCCGGGGATGGCTGAAACCCGGTTTCCGACGTCGACGAAGTCCGACGAAGCGCAGAAGTTCATGGAGCAAGGGATCGCGCAGTTGCATGGGTTTTGGTATCTCGAAGCCGAGCGATCGTTTCGGCAAGCTGCCAAGCTGGATCCAAAATTGGCGATCGCTTATTGGGGCATGGCGATGGCAAATGCCAATAACCAGGAGCGTGCTCGCGGGTTGATCGACGAGGCGATGAAGCTGCGAAATCAGAAAGGGACCAGCAAACGAGAAAAACAGTACATCGAGGCGCTTGAGCGTTTTTTGCCAAAGAAGAAAGCGGAGGACGCTGAGACGGCCGAGCCGAGTAAGGAAGCGAAGGATGCTGCACGCGAGGCGAAGATTAAACGTGCGGAACGCTACATCGCGGATCTGGAAAAGATCATCCACGACGATCCCGACGACATCGAAGCCAAAGCGTTTATCGTTGTCCACATGTGGCAAGCAGATCGATACGGTCTGAAACTGACCAGTCGCTACGCGGTCAATGCTCTGATGGGCGAGATACTGGACGCTAATCCGCTGCACCCTGTACACCACTACCGCATTCACCTGTGGGACTCGGCTCGACCGGAAAACGCGATTGAATCGGCCGCGAAATGTGGACCCGCCAGTCCAGGGATCGCGCACATGTGGCACATGCCGGGACACATTTATTCCAAGTTAAAGCGTTATAGCGATGCCGCATGGCAGCAGGAGGCATCAGCTCGCGTCGATCACGCGCACATGAATCGGGCGCGATTGATGCCCGACCAAATTCACAATTTTGCACACAACAACGAATGGCTGACTCGCAACTTGTTGTACATCGGACGAGTGCAGGAGGCTTTAGATCAATCTCGCAATCTGGTCTCCCTGCCGCGTCACCCCGCGTACAACAGCCTGAAGAAACGCGGTAGCTACAAGTTTGGCCGGCAGCGACTACTGCAGACGCTGTCGCAGTATGCGCTGTGGGAGGAATTGATTCAGGAGTCGGGCGGTCATTACCTGCCGCCGACAAAGGATTCTGGAGAACAAGAGGAATGGCTCGGTTGGCTTTCGGTTGCGCGTTTTATGACCGGTGACAAAGCACGAGGCGGTAAGACGCTTCGGTCACTCCAACGGCGACGAATCGCACTGCAAGAACAACTGCTTGACCTGGCCGATCGCCAGGCAGTCGTGGGCGGGGAGACACCCGACAGGGACGCGGACGAATCAGAGGATTCAAGTGATGATGACGATGAGTCCGAGTCGGAACCAACTCGTGATGAACTAAAAAAACACATCGCCCAGTTGCGTCAGGTCATCGCGCGAGCCGCGTCTGCGTCTGCCGCGGTCCGCAAGGACAAGCCGGCGCTCGAGCGACAGATGAAAGCGGCCAAATTGGATACGGTGATTCAAGCACAGTGGTTGGCGATGGCGGGCGACGTTGCCGGCGGTATCAAGTTGGCTGAAAAAGCAGTCAAGGAAGGTGTCTCTCAGGTGCGTCCGTTAGCGGTCTTGGTCGACTTGCTGTGGCAAAAAGGAGACAAGGACGCGGCGATCAAGCGGTTCGGCGATTTGCGCAAACTGGCAGCCGACGCCGATATCGACACACCGATATTGGCGAAGCTGAAACCGATTGCCAAGGCCGCGAAAGTGGATGGTGATTGGCGAATCAAACGCAAACCTGCCGACGATCTTGGTCAGCGCCCTCCGCTGGACGACTTGGGACCGTTCCGCTGGCAGCCCTACACCGCTCCATCGTGGGAAGCCATCGCGGCGGACGAAGAACCCGAATCGAATGATCGGTTTCGCGGTCGTCCACGACTGGTGATCTTCTATTTGGGGTTTGGTTGTCTGCACTGCGTCGAGCAGCTTCACGAGTTTGCGCCCCACCTGGACGATTTTCGGAAAGCGGGGATTGATGTCGTCGCGATCAGTACCGAGGAGGTCAAACAGTTGCAGGCGGGAATCGAGGACTTCGATGAACCGCTGGCAATTCCACTGTTGGCCGATCCATCGCATGCGGCGTTCAAAGCGTTTCGGTGTTGGGACGATTTCGAGGACCAACCGTTACATGGCACGTTTTTAATAGACGCTCAAGATCGGGTTCGTTGGCAGGATATCAGCCACGAACCTTTCACGGAGGCGGAGTTTTTGTTGGAAGAATCACAGCGGCTGTTAGCGCTGCCGTGACCCCGCGAGTCCAATGACTCCGCGACGACATTCGCAAATAGGTAACGCCGCAAGCGGATCTTCATTTCCCTCGATCGGCCAACTTTCGCAAAAGGGCGGCAAAAGATGATGAGAGGTCCAATGTTTCGATGTTTTGTTACGGTTGTCATCGCGTTTGTCGCTCAGTGGGCTGTGGCGCAAGTTCCGCGTGCGTTGCCCGACGGTCAGCAGCCCAACGATGGACGGCTCGGTGAGCTGCGGACGCTCAACAGTTACTTTCCATTCAAACCTGTTGAGACAATCGAGGACTGGGAACAACGCAAGGCCGCGATTAAACGCCGTTTGCTAATTTCCCAAGGACTTTGGCCGCAGCCGACCAAGTCGGATTTGAACGTGGTCGTTCACGGCGAAGTCGAGTACGACGACTACAGCATCGCCAAGGTTTACTTTCAGTCGATCCCAGGTCATTACGTGACCGGTAGTTTGTACCGGCCCAAAGGCAAAGACGGCCCTTTCCCGGTTGTATTGTGTCCGCACGGTCACTGGCGCGACGCAAGATTTTATGATGCCGGATTGCCAGCCGCCAAAAACAGCGTTGCGATCGGCGCCGAACGGTATCTCAACGCGGCTCGCAATCCGCTCCAGGCACGTTGTGTTCAGCTTGCGCGGATGGGGTGCATCGCGTTCTTTTACGACATGACCGGAAACTGCGACTCGATCCAGTTGGGCCATCGTCCCGACCAATGCAATATCCCCGACACGGATGACAGCTGGGGATTCTTTGGTACGCAAGCGGAATTACGTTTGCAAAACATGATGGGGCTGCAGACTTGGAACTCGGTACGCAGCATCGATTTTTTGCTGGAGCAACCCGACGTTGATCCCAGCCGCATCGGAGTCACTGGCGCCAGCGGTGGCGGCACCCAATCGATGATCATCGCGGCGATTGACGATCGCGTGACTGCGGCGATGCCTTGCGTGATGGTGTCCACATCGATGCAGGGTGGCTGTACCTGCGAGAACGCTCCGCTAATGCGTATTGATCAAGGCAACATTGATATCGCTGCCGCGATTGCACCTCGCCCGCTTGGATTGACCGCAGCAGATGATTGGACCAAGGAGTTGGAGACAAAAGGGTATCCGGAGCTGCGAAATCTGTATGCGATGTTGGGCAAGAAAGACCATTTGACTGCGGCTTTCCACACTCATTTCAAGCACAATTACAACCACGTTAATCGAACGGTCATGTACGGATTCTTCAACCGACATTTCAAGCTCGGGTTGGACGAACCGGTGCTCGAACGTGACTTCACCCTGTGCGGCAAGCATGAACTGTCGGTGTGGAACGATGATCATCCTGGGCCGACCGCCGTTGGCGATTCCCACGAGGTCGCTATTTTGAAACTCGCCGCCGACGAATCTCAAAGGGCGATGTCGGATTTGATTCCCGATGATCGGCAGAGTTGGGCGGAATTCCAATCGATCGTGGGGGACGCCTGGAACACGATTCTGGGGCGTCGGTTGACCGATGTGGGCGACGTTCGATTCACGCAGTCGGGTGTGGTACAGCATGATCGGTATGATGTGACCGTCGGTCGCTTGGATCATAGCGATGCCGGCGAACAGATTCCCGCGATGCAGGTCGCGCCCAAAACGGGAAATCGCAAAGGCGTGATTGTTTGGTTGACGGCATCGGGCAAGAACGGGTTGATCCATGGTGATCAGGTCGTCGCCAACGCACTCAAGCAGTTGGATAATGGTTTCACGATCGTGACCGCGGACCTGTTTGGGCAAGGTGAGTTTTTGGTCGATGGTCGGCCGCTTGAATCACAGCGGATGTGGTATCAGCAAAACAATACAAAGTGCTGGCACCGGTTCGCTGGTTACACCTATGGTTACAACCATCCGCTATTCGTCCAGCGAGTTCATGATGTATTGAGCTTGGTCAAATACGCTCAAAGCATCGCCGCAGACCAGCCAATTCATCTGGTAGGGCTCGATGGTGTTGTCGGTCCGATCGCTGTGGCGGCGCGAAGTCAGATGGGGCCAGTCGTCGATCAGACGATTGTGGATCTTGATGGGTTTCGTTTTCATCGTGTCGACAAGGTAGACGACCCGATGTTTGTTCCCGGCGGAGTGAAGTACTTGGATGTCGATGCGCTGATCGGCCTTTGTGCGCCGCATCGCGTGTCGTTGCACGGTCTTGCGGAACCAGGCATGGCGAGCCGAATCTATCAGGCTGCGGACGCCGCCGAAAAATTGGTGCTGCGCCGCACACCCAATTCGTTCGATTGGGTTGGCGAATGAGTCGGGGATCGGTGCTGAACAGGGGGTAACGGGGGACCTTTTGCACGCCCAGACATGCAAATCGTGGTTCAAACTGGCCAGCGCAACTACCGCTACAATGAATCTTTCGTCCTTCTCAAGTGGAGCCAGTCATGGATCGTCGGGATTTTGGAAAGCAAACACTGGGATCGCTGCTGACGTTTTCTCTGCTCGAAACCGTTCTGGCGTCCGATGCCATGGCGCATGCTGTTCGACCGATTGCTGCGAAGTGGCTGGCGGAATTGCATCAAATGGGGGTGGATTTAAAAGGCCGAAAGCTGCATCAGACCCAGTGGCAAACACAAGTGGAACAGTTGTTCGGGCAAGTCAGTGTGTCAGAGTTTTTGTCTTACGTTGACTTCGAAAAACTGACCAAGGACATCAAGTTCCGTGACCGCGGCGAAAGATCGTTTCGCGCGACGTTCCCGCAGGTCGAAGGGTTGCCGACCGACTTGGTGTTTGGCCACCAAATGTTTGCCTTGAAGAAAGGTCGATCAGTTGTTCCGCATGGGCATCACAATATGGCGACCGCGTTTCTGGTTGTTCAGGGCGACTTTGAGGGAAAGCATTACGATCGTTTGGAAGAGACGCAGGATCACATGATCGTGAAGCCGACGATTGATCGCAAGTTTGGCGTTGGTGACTGCTCGACGGTTTCTGATCACAAGGACAACGTGCATTGGTTCAAAGCAACTAGCGAAACGGCTTACATTTTCAATATCCATGTCTTGAACGTTGATCCAGCGATTAAGAAATCAGGTCGTGTTTACATCGACCCCGCCGGCGAAAAGCTTGCCGGTGGACGAATCAAGGCCGAGAAATTGAAGTCCGCCGAGGCTTTCAAACGGTACGGATGATGCCGCCGAGAATTCGTTTTATGCCCCCGGCCATTTTCGCGCCCTGTGTACTCAGTGCGTGTTTGGTGATGATCGCCTGGTCGAATCACGCGAGACTGCTGGCAGATTCCAACGAACCTGCACCGACACCGCCACCCAGTTTGGATGCGTTTACGTTTGTGCGTGTTCGATATGACAGCAGTGGTGGTTTTGGTGAGTCGTGGTATCGCTATGAAGGTCGCGATTGGCAACGCTGGGAAACCGACTATCCACGTGCCGAAAAGAATCTGATCTTTCGGTTGAACGAATTGACGTCGCTACGGATCAATCCGGATCCGATCGTGCTACGGTTGACTGATCCCGCGATTCGTGACTACCCATTTATTTTTATGAGCGACGTCGGATGGCAGCGTCTGTCAGCACACGAACGGGTAGCGTTGGAGGAGTATCTCAGTGCGGGTGGTTTCTTGTGGGTCGACGATTTTTGGGGCCAAGCGGAGTGGGAAAACTTCGAGCGAAATATCGGCAAAATTGGTTCGTCGTGGCAGTGGCGACCGATCCCTCCAAGCCATCCGCTGATGACGATCGTTTATCAAGTCAAAGAATGTCCGCAAATCCCAGCAAGAATTTTCTTCGAGCAAACCGGCCGTGATTGGGATCCGCCCCAAGTGCATCGGTATCCCAGTGGTGGTAACAGTGGGGTGAACAGCGTTCACTTTATGGGGCTGTTTGACGCCAACAATCGTTTGCTCGTGGTGGCAACTCACAATACGGACATTGCGGACGGCTGGGAACGGGAAGGCGAATCGAAAGAGTACTTTGATCGGTTTTCAATCCGGTCCTATGCGATCACGATCAATATTCTGGTTTACGCCTTAACGCATTAGCTGGACAGCGCCACTTTTCATTTGCCGTGCGGCTATCGCCGAACGGCACTTACTTCACTCTCCCGCTTGCGGGAGAGTCGGTCTCTCAGGACCGGAGAGGGTGGCTTGTTTTGTTTGATCTTTCGTTTTTGCGCCAGGAACCCTGCCCGGCCGCTACGGCGTCCGACCCTCGGGCTGCGCGGGAGGGTAAATCAGAAATGTAAAGTAAGTTCCGATGGGCGATAGCGCCGGTTGTCTTGGAAAGAAACCGCGTCTATCGCCGTGCAGCGAACGGGATGGGAAACACAACGTTCTGCCCCCTTTTCCTTGCGCGCAATAGACTACGACATTTCTAAAAAACGATCTAAAACCAAACTGTGACAATGCATTCACCGATCATTCCATTTTCGTATCGTCAAAAAGTCACTCAGGTAATTTTGGATCACACAGCAGCATTTCTGGCAGCGAACAAAACGGCGAGGCCGGTAGATTGTCACGGTTGAAAAGATTGCAATTCTTGGGTGCGACCGAGTACGCGTAGCGGACTGCAACAGGCTTTGTGATGTGCGCACTCGTAACGACGATCTTGTCGTCGTAGATAACGGCGTCCGCTGCCCGCCAGTTTCCGTCGCTATCGGCCAGTTCAAAATGATTGAGCTTGGCGTCGCTTGTTTCTTTGACTGGAGCAAACCCGGTCTTGTCGGCAATCATCAGCCCAGACTCAGCGTGGTCGAACGCCACAGTCACACGCGGACCATCGATCGATGCAACGCGAAAAACGGGTCCGCTGAATGCGATTTTGCGTCGATAATCGTGAGCCAATGCCCAGCGGGCCAACCGGTCGCCGACGTCGACTTTGTTGGGCGGATGAATGTTGGGGTGTTGTAAATCGATTGTGACTGCCATCCCGACATTCGGCAGATCGGTCGCAAGACGCTGCTGTTCGCGCAAATAGGGCCAGTTTGGTCCCGCACCACTGCCGGGCAACTGCACAAAATAGACCGACAGCTTTGGATTGGAGAGTTCGTCTCGCCAGCCACGCACTAGGGCACGCATTTTGTGTTGATAATCACGTGGGTCTTCCGCGACGCCGCAATTCGATTCACCTTGATACCAGATCAGTCCTCGCACCGGATACTTTTTGATCGGGTTGATGCGTGAGTGAAACAATCGGCCCGGCAACCAATTGTCGTTTCGTGCACGTACGCCGCCGGGTAATCGCCAGATTCCCGCCAAGTCGTCTTGGTCACCGAGCTCCAGTTCGCGAATCAAGGTCGGATGATCGGTGAACGCAGACCGCGGTATGAACGGCTCGATGGGTGTACCGCCACGCGCTGAGTGGATGATTCCAATGGGGACACTCAGTGTTTGATGCAGTTGCTTGGCAAAGAAAAAAGCGGTGGCGGAAAAAGTGGTCACGGTTTCAGGTGCGCAGGGCGTCCATGCCGGCGTTGCACCGAGTTCGTCGAGCGACTGCCGTGACGGGCCATCTTGGATACGGACGGACCGGATTGCCGGAAAATCATAGGACGGGATTTCATTGCGAACTTCCGGGGCCGATTTTGCCACCGCGGCGACGGTCATGTCCATGTTGGATTGACCGCTAGCATGCCAAACTTCGCCAATCAGGAGGTCGGATCGCTGCAGGTTGTCGCTCTCGCAGGTCACTCGTAACGCCAACGGATTCAGCGAGGCCTCTTGAGCCGGTATATCGACGCGCCAAATTCCTTTGTCACTGGCGGTTGTCCGTGCGTCGAGCGACCCCAAGCGGACCATCACTTCAGCGCCGGGTTTCGCCGTTCCCCAAATGGGAATGGGGCGATCGCGTTGCAACACGGCGTGATCGGTAAAGATCTTCGCCAATGTTGTTTGTGTGGAGGTGGTTTGTGCCAATGCGACCGATGCGCTACCGTACACGGCGAATACGACAGCCAGGAATCCAGCGATCGCAGGGGATGTGCGGCGGTTGCGAAATATAAAATGCATCATTTCCATGTGCACAGTGTGGTGGTGTTCGATGGCCAGCAACATGCCGTCACCGATGGTTGTCAGCAGCGCACAAGCGAATCAGGCGTTGGGTTTCGGCGCCGGGATCATCGTACCAGTCCTTTCCCAGTACATGCGTGATTGTCCATCCAAAGTCTTGCAGCAGTTTTGGTCGTTGCACGTCGCGTTCGAAGGGATCTGAATCACGATAGCCGGCATCATCCAGCAAAACCCCGAGTCGATATTTGGAGTCGCCCGATTTTTTGACAGCGATATCGATTCGGAAATGACTTTGCCCGACGTCCTGATCGACGATCCACCCGGCGTCGCGCAATACCTCGGTGACTTGCCGTTTCAACGCACTCGTGTTAGGCGTTGTATCGACCGTGGTCAGCCTCCGCGCGAGGGCAAGTCGATGCAAGAGGTTTGTCGCTTCCTCGTGCCGTTGGGCCGAATGTGCATCGGCGTAGTGGAGATAATCGCGAAGGGTCGCGGCACCCGTGTTGTAATCGTTGGTAATGGCGGTGTGGCGGATACTCGAGACAATCGCCATGTGGTATTTCGCGCGACTGAATGCAACGTTCAATCGTTTTTCGCCGCCACTCTTGTTGATCGGTCCGAAATTCATCCGCATGCGTGCATTCGCGTCCGGGCCGTAGCAGATGCTAAGCAGTACGATGTCGCGTTCGTCGCCCTGAATATTCTCCAAGTTCTTGACCAGTAGTCCGGCAAACTGACCGTTTTCTTCTCTCACCGATTCGCGGTCCAGGCGCTCGGCAAAATCAGGGTCTTCCTCTGCCAAGCGGCTCAAGGCGGATTCGATTTCCGATTGTTGGGCTTCGGAGAAAGCGATCACACCAATCGTTGGATTCGGCGGGATTTGTTCGACGCCATCGGGAGGTGTGACCTCCCCGCAAAGCAATTCGCGGACCATCAACGCAATGTGATCGGCTTCGACACGATTGCGTCGATTTTCGTAGCATCCGTTCTCGAGAAAGTGAAAACTGATGGGACGGTCGTAGAACATCGCTGCCGCCTGCCGGGTCTGGTCAGGGGATGCTGCGTCGGTCGGCAACTTCGTTGGACCGGGCAGATGTTCTTCGGGAACGGTCAGCAACCGCCCATCGTAAAATCGCCAGTTAGAAAAACTGATCAATGATTCGCTACGGCTACGATAGTGCCAGCCCAGCATCGTCGACGGCAGCGTGCGATCGGCGAAACCCAGAAAACTTGCTGACGATAGGTCGTAACTAATGTCCTCGCCATCGTCGTCGGTGACCATGATGTCGCCTGATTCGTCGTCATCGCTACGTTTGGTCGAAAAAAAGTTGGTGGGTGGCAGCTGCATCTGATCGCCCACGACGATGACCTGCTTTCCCCGGCACAACGCGGGGACGGCGTCTTCGAGTGTAACTTGGCTGGCTTCGTCAAAAATCACCACATCGACCTCGGTAGTCAGCGGCAATGTGTCCGAAACGCTGAGCGGACTCATTAACCACACAGGTTTCAGGTCAACAAT
>JABDKS010000180.1 GCA_013002105.1 Pirellulaceae bacterium
TTGCGCCGGGCTCTCCGAGCATGAGGGCCTTGATGTCTTTTCCGTCGATCTTCTTTTCCGGCAACTTTGCGTTGCACAACCCGGCCAGCGTTGGCAATATATCGATCGTGCTAGCGACTTCGTTGCAGACCTTTCCAGCGGGGATGGTTCCGGGCCACCACATCACGGTCGGTTCTCGGATACCGCCGTCGTACACGCTGGCTTTCTTTGCCCGCAGTGGCAGCGATGAGCCGACGGCTGCTCCGTTATCGCTGGTAAACAAAACGAGCGTCTTTTGATCGATCCCGAGAGATCGCAAGGTCGCAATAATTTCGCCGACGGACCAATCGACTTCTTCGATCGCATCCCAGATCAATTGGCCGGTACGGTTTTCGAATTCTTTGGAGACCGCCAGCGGCCGGTGAACCATGGTGTGTGGCAGGTACAGAAAAAACGGCTCGTCTTTGTTTTCGGTAATGAACCGGATCGACTCTTCGGTATACCTCTTCGTGAGCGTCTTTTGATCCGCAGGATATTCGATCACTTCTTCGCCACGCATCAGCGGGACAAGATTCCGTTGTTTGTGACCCGCCTTGACCTCTGCGATCGTCAAGCCTTCGCGGATGACGACGTCTTGGGCAAGTCGATTGGCTGGATCGATCCACATATCATTCGAATAGGGAACGCCATAGTAGGAATCGAAGCCTTGGTAAGTCGGCAAGCAGGGCGGCAAATGGCCCAGGTGCCACTTGCCAACACAGGCGGTCTTGTAGCCCGTGTCACGCAGCATATCGGCGATCGTTACTTCGTCAGGATGAAGTCCGTTGTTACTGTTGGGAAACAGGACAGCATTCATGCTGAGCCGCTGATAATGGCAACCGGTCATCAGTGAAGTTCGCGATCCCGAACAGACCGCACAGCCGACATAGAAATCATCAAACCGCATGCCATCGACAGCCATTTGATCCAAATTGGGCGTCTTCGGCCCCGTCGCGCCATTAAATCCAACGTCGCCATAACCCATATCGTCGATAAAAATAATGACGACATTGGGGCGCTCATCAGCATCGACGATCGACGGGACAGCCGTCGCGAGCAGTGCCAACACTACAGATAAAAGCGTTTTCATAAATCAATGTTGCTAAGGTCGAGGAAAATGGAAAAATTCAAACACCGACCAACCAACTTGCTGGTTGATTGAATCTACTGCGATAGATCACTTGCCATGGCTCGTAGTCGTGTACGGTTATCTATCCGGGTATTGCGTGAATCACGATACACTCTCGGCACGATCGGTTCACGTCTCTTGAGAAACGAAAGGTTTGACCGGATTGCATCCGCCATCATTGTTAGTAGTCGCTGGAGTTGTCCCAACGGAGATCCTTGCCTGATTCAAACACATTTCACGAATCAATTGCCCTGTCTTCTTCGGCGTAGTCGTAATCAAAAGGCTCGACATCCGGAGGATTGTCGCGTTCCCATTGGACGGTGCGTCGAATCGCTTCATCGGTGTCAACAGTCTCGGCGTAGCCAAGTGTTTTCCGAATTTTCGTTGAGTCCACGTCCCAATTTTGTTGGAAATTGACTTCATGCTGAAGATGCTTAGGCATTTGCGAGTCCGGCAAAACTTTCACGTCCCCTTGCCAACCCGCTGCCTTACCGATGGCGCGGACGAATTCAAGTTCCGTCATCGCTTGTGGTTCCGCGACGTTATAGGTTTCACCACCAGCAACATCGCGTTCGACTGCCAGCACAATCGCATGCGCAACATTTTCAACATAGCCTCTTGAAAACTTCCAGTCGGCGATCGTGCTGCCCAGTAGAATTTTTTTTCTGCCATCGTCCATTCGTTTTAAATATCCGCGCAGACGGCGATGTGGATCTCGCGCCCCATAGATTGCTGGCAGGCGAAGAATCGTCGAAATCAAATCAGCGTCATTCATATAGGCGATTTCAACGGCGATCTTGTCGTTATCCGAACCATTGGGTTGATTCGTTTCCCGGAGTGCGGACGATTCAGTCAGCGGAGTCAGCTGAAGCGGTCCCGGTTCGGTATTTTGAATTCGCCCAAAAGCCAAATAGACGTCGATGCTACTTAAGGCGATCACGCGTTTTGCAACGCCTTTGCAGGCTCGCTGAGTATGGATTGCGTCGTCCGCTGTGAATGGAATCATATCAACGACTATGTCGGGAGCGGCTTCTGCGATTGCGCTGGCGAGTTGCAATCCAACTTTGCGATCTGCGATAAACTCACGCGCTCCATTTGTTCGCTCATCCTGTGTCTGGCCACGATGCAGGAAACTCACATCATGCCCGCGGTCAAGTAGTTGGCGAACCAGAGTCGGCCCCGTAAATCCCGTGCCACCAATCAGAAAAACTCGCATTGCGAACCTCAGGTATCTGAAAGTCAAGCGGACGGACGAATATCTAGCGTGTCATTCGCGAATTCACACAGGAAAGTCTATCGCCGCCGTAAACCAGAAAGTGGTCCATGGCACTTGCTACGCTAATGCTCCACTCAAATTCAGCGAGGTTTCTTCTTCAACAACGACGTCAGTTTCGCTTTGTCCGCAGTGCCGTCGAGCCAACCGAGGGAAACCAGAAAGGCGTCCATTTTCAGCACTGTATCAATGAATGATTCTTGGCTTTTGTTTTCGTTAAAAAAACCGTGAGGTTGCCCGTCGTAAATCCATAATTCGGATTGAATGCCCGCGGCTTGAAGATCCGCGTCAAATTTCTCCGCGGTCGAAACCGGAACGAGCGCGTCCTTCGAACCAAGGAACACAATCGTGGGTGGATCGTCTCGTGTGATGTTGTGCGCGGGCGAAATCGCTGGAAACCACTTTTTTGCTCGGTCATGGCCGTAACCGTCTGGCCCGTTGTCGTAAACGGGATTGAACAGCAGTAAAGCGTTCGCCTTGCTGGAGACGGTGGAGTCGCTTTCGGCCGGGTCATCCAAAGCATCACAAATGCCGGTCGCTGCCGCGACATGTCCGCCGGCTGAACCACCGCCAGCGGCGATGCGATCGGGATCAATTCCCAGACGTGCCGCGTTTTTCCTGATCCAGCGGACCGCGGACTTTCCATCGGCGACGCACGCGTCGGGCCCAGTCTTCTGCCGACTTTTGACTCGGTAGTCGGCAACGAAAGCGACCATGCCGCGGGCGGCGAGGTACCTTGCATGTTGCTCGAATTGCGTGACCGTGCCGCCGTTCCAGCCGCCACCAAAAAAGAAAACGATGGCCGGTCGCTTGTCCTTGGACGCGTCGTGATCATTGGGATCAAAACGGTAAATCCAAAGATCATCCCCCGAGGTCGTCTTGTAAACCTCCGCCGTCGCAGCACCCTTGAAATCATGTTTCGTCGTTTCTGCCAATGCTGGTAACGCGAGGAACGCGACACAAAACGTGACAATCATCTTAGACTTCATCAAACTGACCTCGCATTTGAAATTTCAGGGGAAAATGGGTGGAGGATTATTCATCGCGAATCGGTCGACCGGCGAAACATCGCAAGGTGATTCCCGCCAGATTATAACTTACTTACCGACAGAATTGACTTTCCGCTGCCCCCCACGTGATGTCGATCCCCTCTGTAGTATATCGATATGAATTCAAACTTCTGCCTCTCTCTGTTTTCACTCACTGCACTTTGCTTGACATTGCAAAGCGGTGCAGAGACTGCCGCTGCCGACTCACGTCCAAACATCGTGGTGATCATGGTTGATGACATGGGCTGGTCGGACATCGGTTGCTACGGTTCCGAGATCGACACGCCCAACATCGACCGGCTTGCCGCCGATGGAATGCTGTTCACGCAGTTCTATAACAACGCCAAATGCACGACGACTCGAGCCTCGCTGCTGACCGGGCACTACCCTCGCAATGGCGGTCGCGGCCAAGCGGATCTGATCACCAAGAACATGCTCACGCTGGGCGAAGCGATGCGGCACGCCGGTTATGCCACAGGCATGTCGGGCAAATGGCACAACGGAAAAGCTGTCGGGGCGCGACCGTTCGACCGCGGTTTCGACGAGGCCTACGGATTGTGGGACGGTTGCTGCAATTTCTTCAACCCAAAGATTCCCGATCCAGAATTTAAGGGGGGCAAGATCCGACCGTTTGGACACAACGATCGTTATCTGGAATTCGACGATTTCCCCGACGACTATTACACGACAGACGCGTTTACCGATCACGCGATCCGAACCATTCAGACGCACGCCGCTGCCGATAAGCCATTCTTTCATTATCTACCCTACACCGCTCCGCACTACCCGCTGCATGCCAAGCCGAAAGACATCGCCAAGTACAAAGGCAAGTACGCCGACGGCTGGGATGTGTTGCGACAACAGCGGCTCGCACGTCAAATCGAACTTGGTCTGATCGACAAAAAATGGAAAGTCATCGACCGAGATGATCGGGCCCAAGCATGGGAGAGCGCAAAACATATCGACGAGGATTGGCAACAACTTCGCATGGAAGTCTACGCTGCCATGATCGATTCGGTGGATCAGAATATTGGTCGACTCTTGGATGCGCTCGACGAGCTGGACGTTGCCGACAACACGCTCGTGCTCTTTCTTGCCGATAACGGTGGTTGCGCAGAAACTCCTGGCGGCAACGATCCCCAGCAAATCCCAGGCCCCAAGGAATTTTATTCCCACGTCGGCCCCGGTTGGGCCACGGCGTCGAACACTCCCTTTCGTCGCTACAAGCAATATTGTCACGAAGGCGGAATTGCGACTCCACTCGTTGCTCGCTGGCCCAACTCGATCGAGCCCGGATCACGCACCGACCAGGTCGGTCATATCATCGACCTCCTGCCCACTTTCCTGGACATGGCCGGGGCGGACTACCCAGACAAGCATCCAGCATTTGGAAAAATGATTCTGCCGCTGGACGGCGAAACTCTATTGCCGGTACTCAAAGGCAAGCACCGCACCGGTCACGAATACCTGTACTGGCACTGGTCGACCAACCGCGCCGTCCGCAATGGTGACTGGAAACTGACTTGGGACAAACACGCCAAGACGTGGGAACTCTATGATCTCGCATCCGACCGCACCGAGGCGCACGACCTCGCTGATGAACATCCCCAACTCGTCACATCGCTGATCGAGAAATGGAACGCCTGGGCGAAAATGACGGACGTGAAAACCAAAAAGCAATGAATTCTGATTACTGGTGTCGCACAACGCGTCCAGTATTTCGGGCCGGAATCCCTGACGCGATTGCCTTGACGACTGATTCAATGAACGGTTCGGCAACAAGCCCCGGTTACTGAAGCACTCAACCGGGGCGATCGCACAAATCGCTGAATTTCGATGCCATATTCAAGCCGACCGACAAAGCCGTTAACCACTTTCACTACGTCGTACGTGACCCCCATCAACCGTAAAACGATTACATGAATCTGATGCCGCCTTTTCGCCGTAATATTTTCATCTTCTCAGGCATCCTCTGCTGGACTTTTGCCTTTGCCGTTTCGATCGAGGCGAAACCGCCCAACGTGTTGTTCGTTTGCGTCGATGATCTCAATCATTGGGTTGGCTATACGGAGCGCAATCCACAATGCAAGACTCCCAATATCGACCGACTTTCCGCAATGGGCGTCTCCTTTACCAACGCCCATTGCGCCGCGCCCGCCTGCGGCCCGTCTCGCGCCTCGCTCTGGTCCGGTATTCGCCCGCACAGTTCGGGCTGTTACGTCAATGCCGATCCATGGAAGCGACACATTGCCGAAGGCCTCAATTTGAACGCCCACTTCAAAAAGAATGGCTACTACACCGCCGCGATGGGCAAAACGTACCACTCCAGCGCCGGCGGAATCAAAAGCGTTTACGCATCAGAATGGGACGAGTACCCGCCAACGAAGCGCGAAAATAGCGCCGGCCGCGCTCCCACAAAATACGAAGGCTTCCACCAACCTCTTGCGCTGGACCTCCAGGACAAAGATCTGCCGGACTGGCACACGATTGACTTCTGCATCGACCGCATGAATCAAAAGCGAGACAAGCCATTCTTCATCGCCTGCGGTCTGATCAAGCCGCATCTTCCATGGGCGGTCCCGCGCAAATACTACGAGATGTATCCGCGCAAAGACATCCGTCTTCCGCCGCACCGCGATGACGACCTCGACGATCTTCCCGCTGCAGGCGTAAAGATGGCTGGCCCCGAAAAGGATCACGCCAAATTTCTGAAGTCCGGTCGCTGGAAAGACGCCGTTCAATCCTATCTGGCAACGATCGCGTACGTCGACATGAATGTCGGCCGCCTGCTGGACGCCTACGATGCGAGCCCCCAGCGCGACAACACGATGATCGTTTTCTGGGGCGACCATGGTTGGCACCTCGGCGAAAAACAACACTGGCGCAAATTCGCACTCTGGGAAGAAGCCACCCGCACGCCGTTGATCTGGGTTGCACCGGGCGTCGCGAAACCGGGAACGATCTGTGATCGCCCCGTCGACTTCATGAGCCTTTATCCGACGCTGTGCGAACTTGCCGGCCTTGAACCTCCCAGCCATCTGGAAGGCAAAAGCATCGCGGGGCTGCTGAAAGACCCAACGGCCCCGTGGGATGGCGTGGCGTTAACGACCCATGGTTACCGCAATCATGCCATCCGCGACCAGCGGTATCGCTACATTCATTATGCGGACGGCTCCGAGGAACTTTACGACCACCAGAATGATCCCTACGAGTACACGAATTTAGCCGGCAACACCGAACTGGCCGCCGTGAAAGAACGTCTCACGGCACATCTGCCCGCAAAAAACAAATCGCCAACCAAGCCGCCGGCCGCCAAGAAAGCAAAACAGAAACAGACAAAAACGAACGTGCAATAAGCGTCTTGCATGCAGCGGCGGGGAACGATCCACCACGGTCACGCTTGGTTCCCGGACGCGACCCATGCTCGCGTCGATCAGTTTGTCACGATTTTTCGAAATCAATCAACGACTTCGGCGGAATGGCGACTCGCAGTGCGTTTAAGACAGCGACAACGTCTATGATTTCTTGACAAATCGCACCGGCAACCGGTGGCAGGTACCCGGCGGAAGCGAACGCCATGCCCACGATGCTGAGCGCCATACCTCCAATTGCACTTTGCAGCGCGATGCGGCGCATTCTTCGGCTGATATGCAAAAATTCGTCGATCTTTTGCAACGAACTGTCCATCACGACCACATCTGCCGCCTCGGTTGTCACGTCGCTGTTCTGCCCGAAGGCAACGCCGACGGTAGCCGCCATCAAGGCAGGAGCATCGTTGATTCCGTCGCCCACAAAGATCGTATTCGCGTTCGCCGTTTCCGCGTTGACAATTTCCAGTTTCTGTTCCGGGCTCTGGCTTGCATAGACGTCGCGGATGCCGACTTGTTCTGCCAAATACTGCACTTCCGACTCACGGTCGCCCGACACTAGCATCGTTCGATTGATTTTGTGCCGTGGACCAAGATGCCGAATGAATGACGCGCCGTCGGATCGCGGAGTATCACGAAAACGGTAGGTCGCAGCGTATTGGTCGTCGATCAGAATCACACACTCCAATCCACCGGCTTGGGATGGTAGCTGCTGGGAAAGATGAGGTTGTCGCGCGAGCACTTTCTTGCGGCTGGTCACTTCGACCTTGTGATCACCTACGTTGCCGGTCAGTCCTTGTCCCGGCGGTTCGCTGACTTCCGACACGCCGTGGACGGTCGCTTCGGCATGCGTCGCTGCATGCACGATGGCGTCGGCGAGCGGATGTTTTGAATATCGCTCCAAGCTGCCAACGTACGATAGGATTTCCTGGCCGCGGCTATCATCGACCAACAACTGTTCAACCAGTTTGGGTTCGCCATAGGTCAGCGTGCCGGTCTTGTCGAAAATCAGCGTCCGGCAAGTATCGGCTGACTCGAGCGCAGTCGGATCGCGAACAATAATGGCACGTCGCGCCGCGAGCGAAATCGAACCGATAATGGCAACTGGAATCGCGATCAACAGCGGACAGGGCGTGGCCACAACCATGACGGCCAGGAACCGCACCGGGTCACCGGTTGCCAACCACGCCCCTGCTCCGATTGCGACTGCCAGCGGCGTGTACCAGGCGCCGAGCTTGTCTGCCAGTCGTCGCATCTCTGGTTTTTGCTGCTCGGATGTCCTCATCACTTCCATGATCTTGGCGTACCGCGAGTCGATCGCCAGTTTGTCAGCTCTGACAACCAGCGCCGACTCGCCATTGATCGCTCCGGACAGCACTGAGGCGCCCGGCGCCTTGGACATCATGTATGGCTCGCCAGTCAAATACGATTCATCCATCACGCCGTGGCCTTCGACAACCGTTCCGTCGATCGGGCAGGTTTCGTGTGGAAAGACCGCGACGGTATCGCCAATCACAATCTCCGTGAGCGGCACGTCTTCCACCGCCGAGTCAGTCTTGCGATGGGCTACCGAAGGCATCCGTTTGCTCAGCGCGCGCAACACCGACGATGCACTGCTGACGGCATACGCCTCCAACGCTTCGCCGCCGGATAGCATCAACACCACGAGCGACCCCGCCAGGTACTCGTCCAGTAATGCGGAAACGACGATCGAGATTCCCGCCAGCAAGTCCGAACCGAACTCACGACGAAGCACCTTTCGCAGCAGTTCCCACACGAGCGGTGTTCCGCCGAGTCCGAGCACAAGCCACAACGGGATATTCCAAACACTTTCTGTGCTGACGACAGCGAATCGCAAAAACAGATGGATTGCGATCATCACGATGGTAAAGATCGCGATCACGGTTTCACGAGACTTCCACGTCGGTGGTGGTTCGGGTGATGAGTTTTGCGTTTGCAAGATGTTGCCCTTAGGAACCAAGACGTTTTTGGAATCGAAACACACTGAGCGTGATCACGACCGCGCCACATATCGGCAGGCCGATGGCCCACGGCGCAAGATCAATCAAGTCGGCACCTCGTAATACGACGCCAAGCATAATTTCGATGTAGTGGGTAGCCGGAATCGCGAATGTGACCGAGTAAGTCGCTAACGGCATTTCGCTGCGTGAGAAAACGAAACCAGGCAGCAAGACCGACCCGAGCATCATCACGCACGCAAATTGAACCGCTTCGAGTTGTGTTTTGGCCAAGGTGGAAACTAGAAGTCCCAACCCGAGCGAGCAGATCATGAACAACATCGAAAGGGCAAACAACAACGTGATGCTGCCACATATATTGACACCGAACAGATAGATCATCACCACCAACACCGTCAGCAATGCGACGAAACCGACCAAAGCGTACGGCAACAACTTGCCCAACAACACCCCCGTTCGCCCTACAGGTGTCACGAAGAGCTGCTCCAGTGTGCCGAGTTCCCGCTCGCGAACGACAGCGAACGAGATCAGAATTAGCGTTACCAATTGCATAGTGATCTGCCACGGACGATGCCGCCAATCCAACAAGAAATCGTGCGCCGGGTGGTGCTTTCATTTGGCCCAATACCGTCGCGGTTCGGTCCATGAACACACTCTCTTGCAACGCCTGCCACGATTCCAGTTTGTCGTCGAACCAAACATCAACGACCGTACCTCGCACAACTGTGACGGTACCGCACATGCTTTTCGGATTTGACTCCTCCTGCTGCGACATCATGTGCCTGGCAATGAATATAAGAACGGACAGTGTGGCATTGAACTTGCTAGTGAATACCGCGGTACTGCAACCCTCAGGCGAAAGAATGCAAGCCATGCGCCAAATCACAAGATGTCGGTCTTGCGGTGGCGAATAATTTCCATTCAGGAAACCAGGAATCCCATGACTTCAGAACCGCCAATCCATCCGCCCGAGCAGATTCTCTTGCCAACGACTTCAGACATTCGCGATTTCGGGATCGCCTTATTCGCAGGGATGGCCGGCACCTACGGCTGCTATCGCAAGGAGGTTTCAACTGTGCTGGCAGGAGTCGCGATAGCCGTTTCGCTCGCGGAGCAGTGCTGATGTATCAATCAGCGGCAGCGATTTTGTCGAAATGTTTGTCGGCGCTTCGCGGGTACGCGAACTTTTCGATCAGGCGACCGCCCACTCACCACTGCTGTGGTTTGATGCTGGCCACCTAGTGGGGCAATTTCGGCTTCAACGCTGCGTAACTGAACATGCCCAGCATCGCACCGAGCAGGGTGAATAGAGCCATCGATTCGCCCGCTCCGATTTGCGCATAGATGGGGCCGGGGCATGCGCCGGTGATGGCCCAGCCAGCGCCAAACAGCATTCCGCCGATGATGACCCCGGTGTGGTATGGCTTGGGTTTGTAAGTGATCGGTTTGCCCTCAATCGACTTGACTGAGAATCGCTTGATCAGCAACATCGAAATCATCGCGACGGCGATCGCGGTGCCAATAATCAAGTACATGTGGGCTTCGCGAAACAGAAACATATTGTGGACGCGATGCCAGTGGGCAACTTCGCTCTTGGTGAACAGGATGCCCAGATAAACTCCCATGATCAGGACCATGATGTAGGCAGTCGTCGACGTTGCCGGGGTTGGGTTTGACGACGTGGCTTCGGGTTCGTTTTCCATCTTGATTGCTTTCGGAGTATTGGAGCGAACTTTGTCATTGGTGATTCGCGTGACGTTAGAAAAGGAAACTTCCAAGTCCCCAAGTCACGGCAAGCCCACCAACGAAAAAGAAGATCGTCGCCAGCAAGCTCGGCCAATTCAGATTGGAAATGCCAGTGATTGAATGTCCCGATGTGCACCCACCCGCGTAGCGCGTTCCAAATCCGATCAAAAAACCACCGATCAGCAACTTGAACGCGCCGGCCACAGAGGAAAACGAGTCCGGCAACAACGGTGTTGGATCAGCCGAAAGAAACCGCGTGGCAATGAACGCACCCACAGCGATGCCAACACAAAAAACGATCGTCCAGAAGTTTGCTTTGCGATCAAACTTACTAAAATATTCCAGCTTGCTATTCGGCGCGCAAAGAGCGCCGGCCTCCTGTAGGCTGGTCGAGATTCCAAACGCTTTGCCGGCCAGCAAGTACAACAGCGGCACGGTGAGTCCAATTAAGATTCCCGAGAGCCACCAGGGCCACGGTTGCATCAGCCATTGCATTTCTTGTCTCCTAGGGATGTTGTGTCATTCGCGTCAGTGGCAATGCTGCCAATTGTTTGCCTACGACGTCATCGAATTTGGGGTTGGTGCATCAGCCCGTCTTCCATTTCGTAGGTCGTGTCAAATACATCGAGGGCTCGATGATCGTGGGTGACGACGATCACGCCTGCGCCGCGCTCGTGGGCAACTTGGGCAAACAATTCCATGACCTGTCTGCCGCGGTGGCTGTCCAGCGCGGCGGTGGGTTCGTCGGCAAGAATGATGCTCGGTTGGTTTGCCAGTGCTCGCGCCACGGCAACACGTTGTTGCTGGCCACCGGACAACATCGACGGCCGATTGTCCGCGCGATCTCCAACTCCCAGATCGTCCAGTAGTTCCTGTGCTCGGCGCCGCGCCGCTCGTGTTGATTCGCCGTTGAGTTCGATAGCGATTTGAACGTTCTCGATCGCCGTCAGGAACGGGATCAAGTTCGATTTCTGGAAAACAAAGCCAATGTGCTGTCGGCGAAACGACCGCAAATTGGTGTGCGGCGTGCTTCCATCGAGCACCAACTGGCCGCGAACGAAGACTTGGCCCGACGTCGGCGGATTGATGAGGCCAACTGCCGTCAGGAATGTCGATTTGCCGCTGCCGCTTGGTCCTAGCAATGCGACGACCTCGCCCCGAGCGACTGTCATCGAAGCGTCTCGCATCGCAACGACTTCCGTGTTGCCGCTGCCGTAAATCTTCGTTAGCTCATGAGTCTCGATGGCCAAATCGCTTGTGGTGCTGGCGGTCATGACAGTGCCTCGTTTGGCGAGACCCGCATGGCTTTCCAAATGCCCAGCAAGCTGGACGCGATCGAAATCCCCAGCACGATCAGTCCGAGCTGAACCAAGTCCGAGTCGGTGAGGATCACACGTCGGGGGAACATCGGAAAAATCCGTTGCCCGATCAGATAAGCAATGACGAATCCGACCACGCCAAGCACCAACGCCTGCTGCACAATCAAACCCAGGATCACGGTATTCGGGGCACCAATCAGTTTCAGCAACGCGATCGAATGAATCTTGTCCAGCGTCAACGTGTAAAGAATCAACGCCATGATGATGGCGGCAATCACGGTCAACAGAACGCGAAACAGACCGATTTGCCGGCGAACTTTTTCGACATTTCCTTCGAGTAGAAACTCGCATTGCTCCGCCGACGTGTAAACCGAAACGTCTCCCCAGCCCGCGATGGCGTCGGCGACCTTGTCGATGTCCGCTCCGGGTGACACGCTGACCATCACCGCACTGATTTGTGCTCGCGGAATCGGCGGCAGCTCGGACGACGCCTTCGCTGTGTTGTCCAGCAACAGCGGCTGTTTCGTTCCGATATCGCTGCGCTCGCCGCGAGCGAAACGCGATGCGCGTTCCAGACGCACGGCTTCGCCAGGCACATCGAACTGGATTGCCTGTGCGTCGGACACTGTAAAAAAGCCGATTCCGTCGGCACCAGAGCTGATCATGTTGCTGGTCGTGCCGACAACGGTATACGTTTCTTTACCAAGCTTGATCTGTTCGCCAACCACCAGGCCTAACGTTTTGTCGGCAATCATTTCAAAGTGGTTTTGTTTCAGTGACCTTCCCGCGGTCAAAGGAATCCATTCACCTTTGTCCGTTGGCCAACTCAACCCAAGGACCGCCATTCGCAACGCCTTTCCGTCGCGTTCTCGCTGGACGGTGTGGAAGACGAACTCGCGAGAGGACGTGACGCCCGGAACCGCATAGGCACGGTGGACTAGATTCTGCGGGACTCGAGAGAGTTCAGCAAACGGCCCTCGCGTGTCGCGTTGGACTAGCCACAGGTCGGCGCCAACCGAATCAATCAACAATGTCGCGTCGGCGATGATCCCGCGATAAATGCCACCCATTCCCATCACGATCATCAACAACATGCCGACACCGACGGTCGTCAATGCGAATCGTCCGAGGTTGTGCCGAATGTCTTTGGTGGCAAGGTTCACGGCGCGACTACCTTGCGTCCATCGCTGAGCTCCGATTTTGCGTCGATCGGAGTGACCACGATATCACCCGCGGCGACACCTTCGATGACTTCAACTAGATCACGATTGCGAAGACCAAGCTTTACGGTCTGCCAAGTCGCGTTGTCGTCGATCGCGACGAACACTCCAGGCCGACCGTCGCGATTGGCGACCAGATTCGCGGGTAATAAAACCACATCGTCAATTCGTTCGACTTCAATGAACGCCTCCGCCCGTTGTCCGACAGCCCAGTTTTTCGGTAACTCCAATGCCTCCACGTCGACAACAAACTCTCGTGTCTCACGATCGGCTTCGCGGCCTAGGCGAATAACCTTGCCCGAAAAGGTCTGGGCGGGCTGAGAGCGAAAGACAATGCGTGCTGACTGGTCTTCCTGAAGCTTTGCCATTTCGGTTTCGTCGACCCACGCGCTGATCCACATTTGATTCGTGGAAATCAGCCGCATGATCGCGGTCCCGGGAACCACCACGTCACCCAATTCTCGGCTTCGGCTAACGATCAAACCCTCAAACGGCGCGACGATATGGCAATCGCTCAGACGTGTGCGGTGATATTCCAACGTTTTCTCTGCGGCAACCAGTTCCTTCTGGCCTTCCGTGATCGCGGCTTCGGAACGCGAAAGCCCGGTCATCGCGACAGCAAGCGCCTCGGTCGACTGATCCAACTCGTCCTGGCTAACTGCGTTTTGACTTGCCAAAGACTGTTTTCTCGCGTGGCTCTTCTTCGCTTGGGTGTAGGTCGCAACCGCCCGGTCTTTGTCCGCGGTCAGACGCGCGATACCAGCTCGCGTTGCTTCCACGTTAGCCACCGCAATAGCGACTTGCTGCTGCAATTCCTCGTCGTCCAATTCCACCAACAAATCGCCAACCGAAACTCGCTGACCCTGATCCGAGTGTACGCGTTTGATGCGGCCGGATATTTTGGGGCTGATCGTTGCTTGCACGCGCGCCTCCAGTGTTCCTGTGCCCATCACTTCAGCCACAATCAACCCGCGCTGGATACGATATTCCATCACTGGGATCGGCGAGAAACGTATCCAATAGATCACGCCACCGATCGCCGTGAGGACGACGACAAGCTGAAACACTCGCCACATGACTCGTTTGATCGTCGTCAAGAGTTTGCTTGACGCTTGTTCCTTAGCCATTGGCCGCTGCCTCACTTGCTTGTTCACCGCGATACAAAAGCCAATACGCCGCCGGAATCACGATCAACGTGAACAGTGTCGAAGTGAGAATGCCGAAGATGATCGCCCACGCCAAACCAGAGAAGACCGGGTCGAGCGTGATCACCCAGTTGGCAAGCAACGTTGTGCCAGCAGTCAGCAGGATCGGCCGCGTTCGTACAGCAACGCTGCGAATGATTGATTCGACGAGCGAGTGTCCTTCGGCCTGCGCTAAGTGAATGAAGTCGATCAGCACGACAGAATTACGAACCACGATTCCGGCCAGCGCGATCATCCCGATCATTGCCGTCGCCGTAATAAAAACGGGATTTGGATGACCGCCGACCGGCTGGTCCATGATCACATTGAGCGCCCAGAATCCGGGCATGATACCGATCATCGTCAGCGGAATAGCGGACATGATCAGTACCGGCAGCAAGCGTGATCCCGTTTGAAACATCAATACGATAAAAATGCCAAGCAAAGCCGCGCCGAACGCTAGGCCTAGATCGCGAAAGACATCCAACGTGATGTCCCATTCGCCTTCGCCTGCCCACTCGACGTGATAGCCGTCGGGAACCGACCACGAAACTCCTCCGCCGGGTGATAGCCAGGAACGCTGCTCGACGGGGCGGGGATTTGGTGCGGCATCCAGGGCCTGCGCCATCGGCTCACTGACACGGTCCCACTGCACATCGACAATCGCGTCGGCCGGTGGACGACCCGCAACTTCGGCGAAAACGTACACGACGCGTTGCAGATTCTTGTGGTAGATCGACTTGTCTTCGAGCGTTTCGCGAAACTCACCCAAAGCACCCAGCTGGACGACTTGGCCTGCTTCGCCCTGCACGTAGACTTCTTCCAAGTCATCCAATGCTGATCGGCGTGCTCGTGGCAAACGCAACTCGATCCACAGCGGTTCGACTTCGTTGGGCAGATGCAGAACGGTCGCCTCGTGACCGCTCAACACAGCGGCAACCGTATCGGCGATGGTCTGCGTTGAGATTCCCGAGAGAGCCGCCTTGGGTTTATCGGTTTCAAACACAAAACGAATCTGATCATCTTCGGCACTGACATCCAAATCGACGACGCCTGGTTCATGTTCAAGACGATCCTTGACCGAGCGCGCTACTTCGATCTGCTGCGCGTAGTTTCCTTCGGGCGGACCGTAGACCTCAGCCGTGATCGACGCCATGACTGGTGGACCGGGTGGCACTTCGACCAGCTTGATGTTCGCCCCCAACGACTCGGCCAATTCTGTCACTTCATCACGAATTCGCAATAAAATTTCGTGTGACTGTTGTTTGCGGTGTTCCTTGGCAAGCAAATTCACACGAATATCGGCAACATGAGGCCCCTGTCGAAGAAAGTAGTGGCGCACCAATCCGTTGAAATCCATCGGGGACGCTTTGCCCACAACGACCTCATAGTCACGGACCTCGGCCAAGCCGCCCAGGAAGCGGCCAATTCGGCGGGAGACAACATCAGTACGCTCCAGCGTCGTGCCTTCGGGCATGTCGACGACGATTTGAAATTCGTTCTTGTTGTCGTACGGCAACATCTTTACCGGCACCCAACGAAACACCGGCGGGATCATCGCAACGACCAACAACATCGCAATGCCAATCAACACGCTCCAGGCACGAGCACGCCCGACGAGAATCGGTGCGAGCACAAAACGTGACAAGCGATAAAGCGGCTTTGTCGTCAGATCGTACGATTCCTCTTCACCGGCATCGCTGACCTGCCTCAATGAGACCATTGCCAACCACGGCGTAATGACAAACGCGACCAATGTCGAAATGGTCACGGTCAGTGGAACGTTCAACGCCATGGGGGCCATGTAGGGACCCATCATGCCCGTGATGAAAGCCAGTGGCAGAAAGCTGACGATGATCGCCAAAGTTGAAAGGATTAATGCAGGGCGGACCTCTTGCACGGCCCGCAGCACCGACTGCCGCGGCGCAAATATTTTCATCGTAAAATAACGCGCTATGTTCTCGACATCTGTGATCGGGTCGTCGACCAACAACCCGAGTGCCAGAATCAATGCGAACATCGTGACGCGATTGATCGAGTAGCCGACCATCAGATTGATGAACAGAGTCAGGCTGTAGCAAACCGGAATGGCCAGCGCGATGACCAATGCCGGTCGCCAACCCATCGTCAGTCCAATCAGGCCGACGACCGTCAGAACGGCAATCACCAGTCCTTCGATCAATTCGTTGACTTTCTCGTTCGCCGTTTCGCCGTAATCACGAGTGATTCGAAAGTGAGTTCCCGCGGGAAGATGTGTACGTTCAAGTTGAGTGAGCTTCGCCTCCACTGCCTTGGCGACTTTCACCGCATTAGAACCTTTGCGCTTCGCCACCGAGATGTTCACGGCAGGAAAAAGGTCGGTCTTGTCACCGTGTTGCTTGTCCGCTCCGCCGAACCCGATCCAACTGTAGCTATCCGCTTCGGCCGGTCCGTCCACGACCGTCGCGATGTTCTTCAAGTAGACCGGGCGTCCGCCTGCCACGTTGACGACAATGTCTTCCAAGTCTGCGACGCTGGAAATGAACGTTCCGGTCTCGACATTGAATTGTGTATTTTGTTGGTCGAAGCTCCCATTGCGAGCCGTGACGTTGCTGACTTGCAGCGCGCGGGCGACCTGTAGTGGCGACGTCTTGTGAGCGGCCAACCGCTGAGCATCTAAGTTGACATAAATCCGCCGCGGACGACCACCCACCACCTCGACTTGGTTCGTATTGGGAATCGCTTGCAACTCGTGCTGCACTTCTTCGGCAATACGGCGAAGTTCGTGGTCGCCGTACCGCTCTGTTTGATCTGACCATAGCGTCGCAATCACAATCGGAACGTCATCGACCTCGATTGGCTTGACGACCCATGATTTCACGACCGGTGGAATCTTGTCGGTCGACGAGTTGATCTTGTTGTAAATTTTGACCAGCGAGTCTTCACGATCTTCGCCGACAAAAAAGCGTACCGTGACCACACATTGTCCCGGCTGAGACACCGAGTAGACGAACTCAACGCCGTCGATTTGGTAGAGCAGTTTTTCCAGTCGGTCGGTAACTTGTCGCTCGACTTCCTCGGCCGAAAGCCCCGGCGCGAACGCAAACACGTCGGCCATGGGAACAACGATTTGCGGTTCTTCCTCGCGCGGAGTCAACACCAACGCCGCCGCACCAAGCATCAGCGAGATGACGACGAGCAAGATAGCGACGTCACCGCGTAAGAACACCTCGACAATCCGGGTCATGAACGGTGTGCGTTCATCGTCATTCATTGCTTCGCCCTCGCGCCGCCGATGCTGCCCCATGCAGCACGACTTGCTCGCCCGCTTCGACGCCGCTTAGAACTTCTTGTCGGCCGGGCATCCCAAGTTGGCCGCTTTTGATGAGCCTGCGTTCTATGTTCCCGTCCGGCAGCACCACATCCACGAATTCAAGTTGTCCGATTTCAATCACTGCGTCTGTCGCCAAACAGAGATGCCGTCGCTCGCCGGCAGGGATACGAAGTCGGCCAAACATTCCTTCGTAAAGCTCTTCGGACTTCGGCAGGCTCGCTTTGACCAAAAACGAACGACTCGGAGCGTCGGCTTGAGGAACGATCTCGGCAATACTGGCATTGAACTCGCGTTTCAACGAATCAACGTAAACGTCCAATTGGTCGCCGACTTTCAACGTAACGGCCAAGTGCTCCATCACGGGTGCCTCGAGTCGTAGCGAGGTTGCATCGTAAAGCACCAAGATCGGAACACCGGGACTAGCGATGTCGCCCGGTTCCGCCGAACGATCAACGATGCGTCCTTTTTTCGCAGCTTTGATTGTCGTATAGGAAAGCATCACTTCTGCTTCGGACACCGCTTGCTTCGCGCGTGCTTCGTCAGCGATGGTGACCTGCAGGTCGCGTGATGCTTTGTCAAACTCGGAACGCGACGCCGCGTTTTGCTCGGCAAGTAGTTCGACGCGATTGAATTGCTTCTCGGCTTCGACGCGATTTGCCGATGCTGCTTCAAGACTCCGCTTCAATTGGTCCAAACGGGCGACGTATTCTTTATTGTCAAGCCGAATCAAGACCTGCCCTTGTTCCACTTGATCGCCTGCTGCCACCAGGATTTCATCAATTGTCGCCAACACTTTGGCCGAAACCACCGTCCGGCTTGATGCCTTCAACGTGCCGATTGCTTCTTCGATGTAGGACTTTTCGATTTCGTGCACGACGTCCGTCGGCTGGTCGGTGTGACGAAGCACGCCACGCTCGGTCCATCCCGGCTCGACCTTGTCCTCCAACATTCCCGAGAGCCAAGCGATCGTGACAACCAAAAGCCCCAGCCCCAACACCAGCAGGAGTATTCGTGACAGGCCGCGGAGCCATTTCCGTAATTGATTGATCTTCATTGTTCGCACCTGTCTGGTGGGTGCGCAAGGGGGCGCGGTTCATGTCGCACCAAAATTGGCGAGGAAACATCCATTTGAAGCTCTCTGAGGAATCGATTGTCGATCCAAATCTTCCAATGCCAACATCGGTGATGCGTATGCAGGAATTGGACCTTTCTCTAGCAGCGTCTTGCCTGGCCGGTGGTGTTTAGTTTGATGAAGTCTGACTGTGGCTCGAACATTTTTGTTCTCCGCTACTGAGTCACCTGCTCATATTTAGCAGGTACCCGATAGCGATTGCTGTAGGTGTGAACCCGGTTGGTCGGCTCTCCTTTGAGCGTTACCAACGGCAGTTCCGCGGCCACCCATTTCAGAATACTGCCTTCGTAGTTCTTTACCTTCACACCGTTTTTGGCGAGTTGTTTTGCGTACGCTCCGCTGCGACCGCCGACGGTGCAATAGGGAATAACAGTACGATCTTGAAACCGTTGCCGATTCTTCTCGTGTTCCGCCTTGGTGATCGCGCCCGGTATGATGGAAACGTTCACCTCCGCTGCGGAGCGAACGTCAACGACAACGAAATCGGCCTGGGGAACTTCCTTCCCGGCTTGCTTTGCGTCGGCTTCGATTTGCAGCTGTTTCTCGAGAATAGCGTGCAGATCGGTCGTGCTAATTGTCTCGACCTTCGATCGGCTGAAGAAACCCAACTGAGCGTGCGACTCCCCTGCCGTTGTGGTGAGCATCGCGAATGCGAATAGTCCAGCCCATGCGTGCTTGATCATTTCTCGTTTGTCCTGTCAAAGGTTCGTGGTGTTGTGTTACTTGTTCGTACCCGACTGGACCGTGGTCCGCTGGGGCGTGTCGCTGGGAACTTCCACCCAGAACCAACCGCGTAGGTCGTCCAGTTTGAATCCGGTCGCCGCGTCACGCGGGTAGAGTTTGGCTAGTTCGGGCTTGACCGCGTCCAGTATGTCGTCTTCACCTCCGTGACACATCAGACATTTGACCGTCATGCGAATCGGATAAACGACCCCGAGACTGCCGTCCTCCAGCTGAACACGCTGGGGAGTTTCGACACGTTTTTCGACCAGCGGCTTGACCCAATCACGCGGCGCGTTGGCTGAATTTCGCAGCTTGAACGAGGTTCGGCCGATTTCGACTCCGTGTTCTTTGCCAACGGACTGGGCAATCGTAACGGCCTCGTTGCTGCACACATTGATCGCTGCTGCCGGGCCGTCGGATTGCATGACTTCCATCAGTCTGCCAGAGAGCCGAGTGAACAGAGCATCCTTTGCTTTTGCGGCGATCGCATTGCGTTTGCCGGATGGAATCGGCTTGGACACGACGCCGGAACCCGAATCCTGAGGCTGCGTTGACCGTGGAGCCCCCACGTCGACGGTGGAAACGTTTTGCTCGTTGCGATCCTGGCAACCGGCAATGGCAAACATCAGGAGCAACGGCAACACTGTGAGACAGCTATGTGTCGGTTTCATCATCAGTTCTCTCGTTTGGTTAGGATTGTCGCAACTTCGTGCATTTTGGCCGGATGTTCGTTGATGATGGACCTCGGCCGCAACCGGGCACCAAAATTCGGCAACGTGTCGGTGTGCCTTCGTCGAGCCAATGCAAAACCGCTACTTGCCTAAGGGTACATAGGCATAGCCATCTGCCTGGAGGTTGACAATTGCGGTCAGCGCCGAGACGGCGGTGTCGGCAAAAACGACAACATCTTCAGGCTTTCCGCCATTCGAAATCAGTGATTGACCACAAACATAGATTTCGACGCCGGCTTCGTGCAGTTGGTGCAGGCAGTCAAAGTTCGGGTTGTCCGTCGTGCCAAATTTTGCGGCGTAGGCATCTCCATTCAAAATAGCCAACGTTGCGTCACCATGAAGCACGATTGCGATGTTGGCGTCCGCCCGTTCCTTGCCTGCGCCTTGGTAGATATTTACATAGCGAGCGACCTTTTCGATCGCTGGATTTAGTTTTGCCGGATCGCCACCACGAGTGACGTCAACACAAATTTTTGCCCCCGCTCTTGGCTGTTGAGCCGCGTCGGGCAAACGGATGACCTTTCCGTAATCCTGAATTGCCGGCGCAATCATGTCGTTGGCACGCATCTGTTTACCAGGGACCGGATGATTCTTCATCGCCTCTGCAAATCCCCGTTCAACAAATCCCGAGACGGCTTTCGCATGTGCCTTGATGAGCGTGGCGACATACGGGTCGTCAGAAGTTTCCACGACTCGAACACCTTTCTCGGTGTCCTCGTGCTTCATGACGATCTTGTCGGTGTGCTTAAAGATTTCTGCAAACAACGGGTCTCGCATTCGGATTGGATGCGTTTCTTTGATGCGATACTCCATCCACTGAACGTGATCTTTTATCTTGTCAGCAATTTCGGGAACGTCCGATTCGGTCAGCGTTTCAACCCCGTTGGGAAGCTCCTTGACCGTTCGATTGATTTTTTCATGATGGGTCAACAAGTACTGAAAGACTTCGTGGTCTTCGTCGTGCCGCTCATCGTGTCCGTGGCCGGGACCGTCGGCTCCATGGCCGAATCCCTGGCCTCGGCCTTGCCCGAATCCCTGGCCTTGGCCTTGCCCGAATCCCTGGCCCCTGCCCTGTCCAAATCCTGGCCCGCGACCTGGTCCACCCTGCGCAATTGCAAGTGTGGTCATCCCGAGCATCATCAAAGTGATGATGCAGCTGCTAGCGATTGTCTTCATCTGATTGCTCCATTGAGGTTTCGTCGGCAAGTGATTGTTTCTTCGTTTCTTCGTCGGAGTGCGGGTCCACCGCATGTTGTTGGTCGGAGTGCGGGTCCACCGCACAAGCGCCGCTCATTCACGTCCGGAATCCGAACTTGGGCAGAACCCACATGTTCAGAACAATCCACGCCCCGAGTAGCCCGAGCATCAGTAGGATTTCTTTCATTGCTGTGTCCTTGTTTGATTTGTGTCGGTGACTGTTTCAGATTTTCACAACGACTTGGCGACACCGTCCACCGAGCGTGAGATGGATTGACTCATCGGCCAGTTGCCACAGTGGACAATGCTGGCAGTTATTTAGTGATGTAAGTGGGTTCGCCGATTCGTTTCAGGAGGTCGAGCTAAAGTTCAAGCCAACGCTGGGTTGCTTGGACGGTTGGGGCAATAGGACTACAAGGAGACAGCGGTCGCTTCTTTTTTGCCCGGCTTTGTGATCGGCAACTTCTCTGCCGTCCACGCTAAGTAACCGCCCGTCAGGTTGACGACGTTCGTGAGACCGGCCGCTTGCAATACACTTGCCGCTACGGCCGCCCGTGCACCGGTGCGACAATGCACAACAATTTTCTTGTCGGTTGGGATTTGGCCGACCGTAGTTGGGAGACGTCCCAAGAAGTGATGCTCGGCCTGTTCGATATGTCCCTCGTTCCACTCCGCGTCCGACCGCACATCAACCAACGTGACTTCGGCCGATTCAATCGACTGCAGCAAATCAGCGGGCGTTCCGGTCGAGTAGGTTTCAGTTGCAAGACCAGACGACGCAACATCGGCGACGTCAAAACCACCAGCAATGTCCTCGACCCCAATTTTGTGCAGAACACGAGCAGCTTCTTCCAACTGACTCGGCTCGCAGATCAGATAGGCGGGGCGGTCGTAGTCCACCAGCCAGCCAGCCCAAGCGGCCAACATTCCTGGAGGTATGTTGATCGTACCTGGCACATGGCCCTTCGCGTATTGCGACGATGGTGACAGGTCAATGACCGTCCCAGACTCGACCGCTTGTTGTAGTTTCGAGATGCCAAGCATCTCATGATGATGGCCCTCCCCCAGCACGCCCGGGCCTTCCTTGTTGACTTGCTTCATCAGTGCGAAGTATTTCGGAGCTTCGGGTTGATCCGCCAAGATGTACTTTACGAACTCGCCTTCGTCGGTGAACTGCAACGCCGGGTTAAATAGTTTCTCGTACCCCACGGTGGATGAGGGAATGGCGCCAAGTCCTTTGCCGCACGCACTGCCTGCGCCATGAGCCGGCCAAACTTGCAGATAATCAGGAAGTCGCTTGAACCGTTTGGCGGACTTGAACAAGTCGCGAGCACCGGGTTCCGCACTGTTCGCGATTCCGGCCGCTTCTTCTAACAGGTCTGGGCGTCCGATTGAACCGACGAATACAAAGTCTCCGGTAAAGATGCCCATTGGCTTGTCCGCGCCACCACCCTGGTCGGTCAGAACGAACGAAATACTCTCGGGTGTGTGTCCGGGCGTGTGCAGGACATCAAACTGGATGTTGCCGATCATGAATTGATCACCATCGTGCATCAAATTGTGGTCGTACGCATCCAGATACCGGTATTTCCATTCGGCCGGCCCTTCATCGGACACATACAATTTGGCACCCACGCGGTCGGCCAGCTCTTGAGCGCCGGAAACATAGTCCGCATGGATGTGTGTTTCCGCGACAGCGATCAGCTGGACGCCTTCCTTGACGGCCATCGCAAGGTACTGATCGACATCGCGACCAGGATCGACCACCACCGCGACTTTGGCGCGTTGGCATCCGACCAAGTAGGAGGCATGAGCGAGTTTCTCGTCGTAAAAGTATTTCAGTAACACGTATTTATTCCTTGTTCGTGATGTGGTTGATTGCGTAATGGTTTGTTAACGACGGATCGCTGTTGTTGACCGCCGCTCCGTTGCCGGGCAAAAGCACTTTGCTGCCTTCGCGCAGGATCACGAAGCCGCCCAGCAAAATAAGAAACACAGCAAATATCTTTTTTAACTTGCGTTGGTTCATCCTTGCGTTGATGGCGCGGCCCAACAAACTGCCAACGACTCCGATCAAGACGAATACCAAGATCGTTTGACTGTTGACCGATGAATCGTGGGCCAACAAATACTGTTCATATTTTGCAAATCCGATGGCCGACTTTGCCGCGATAATCACAAGGCTTGTTCCGATCGCCAGACGCATCGGCAAGTTGCCGAGCAACACCAAGGCCGGGACGATTAGAAATCCGCCGCCCACGCCGACAAAACCTGTAATGATTCCCACGACCGTTCCTTCGGTACCGACCTTCCAAATAGGAGACAGCACACGGCCAGTAACCTCATCGCCAGCGGATGGCACGTCGCTTTTTCGCTTGTGGAGCATCGAATAGGCGGCGACTAGCAACACGATCCCGAACACCACCAACTGGATAGCGTCGGTCGACAGCCCACCGAGCCAGGCACCGATCAACGTGCCAAACATTCCCGGAATGCCAAAGAACCAAACGCTTCGCCAGTCGATTTGTCGCGCACGGGCGTAGGGGATCGCTGCAGCAATCGAAATCAATCCGACAATCGCCATCGATTCGGCGATCGATTCCTTGGCGCCATGACCGACCAGATAAACGAGCACCGGAACAGTGATCGCTGAACCACCGCTGCCAAGCATCCCGAGTGTCAAACCAATGACGAGCGCTCCGATCAGAATCGTTGCCATCTCATGCGACTCCCATCACAGTCGGATTCGATCGGACTCTGGCTTGTCGGACGCCCACGAAAACAATTTTGCTGGGCGGTCCGACTGTCGTCAGAATGTTGGCGACGAATGCGCCGCTGGACGCGAAAAAATGGACACGGCCGTAAGTTCGGATGACCGCCGCCTGATTGGATTCTTCGTCGGCAACCCTGTCGGTTCCACGCGATAGGCAATTTTGGAAGCAATGATGCAGATGCATGGTTTGATCCTCCCCGAGTGACTTCAATGCTCTAGCCTGCGGAACAACATCCAGCGTCACTCTTGACTTGATTCCATGGCATCTTTGCCAACAACATTCCCATCAAGCAGGAATCGGTAATCCCTGCAAAGACAAGTCCCGCGCCACAGGCTGCAGCCAGCCCTGCCGCGATTGTGGAGACTGGCGGAACACCAAACAGTGCGAGCATCGAACAAACGAAAATGATCGTTCCGGCTGCGATACGCACTTGCCGTTCCAGCGAAACCGATTCCTTGCCGCGGTTGACCGGCAGTCCCGCTTGATCCCAAGCACTCGTTCCGCCCTGGATACTGACCACGTTGGCGTAGCCCGCTTGAATGAACCTTTGACATGCCTTTGCCGATCGCGAACCACTTTTGCAAATCAGATAGAGAGGCTGTTCGGCGGATCCGTTTCGCTGCCCCATCACCTGGTCGGGGTCCAGCGAGTCAAGCGGCACATTGCGAGCAATCGCGGCGTGCACAGAGCGAAACTCCACCGGTGTTCGAACATCAATGAGGTCTGTTGGAGCCTG
>JABDKS010000538.1 GCA_013002105.1 Pirellulaceae bacterium
GTTCCAGCAAGATTACTTGGGCGTACTGAGTCAATTCGGCACCGGACTTAGGATCGAGCAACCCAACACGTACGGGGATCGGCACGGGTTGTCGATTTTGTGTTCCTGGGATATCGCCGGAGAGTTCGGGGTACAGCTGTTTCATCTGGAGGGTCAGCTCACCACGGGCCTCGTCCCAGTGTTGCGATACAAACAGTTCGGGCGTTCCGGCTTGGGAATACCATCGATCGAATAGGTCAAAGTTGGTGTTGTTGGCATCGGCCATCGCAGCACGAAAATCGTCGCACGTTACCGCATTGTTGTCGTGTCGTTGAAAATACAGATCCATGCCGCGACGGAAACCTTCGCTCCCCAACAGTGTGTGGTACATACGAATGATTTCGGCGCCTTTCCGATAAACGGTTGCCGTATAAAAATTGTCCATCGAGATGTACGATTCGGGTCGAATCGGATGAGCCATCGGACCGCTGTCTTCAGCAAACTGTCTGGCCCGCAGTCCCGCCACGTCGTCGATTCGTTTGACAGCGGCTGACGTTTGGTCCGCCGTGAACTGCTGGTCGCGGAATACCGTCAGGCCTTCTTTTAATGTCAGCTGGAACCAATCACGACAGGTAACACGATTGCCGGTCCAGTTGTGAAAGTACTCGTGCGCGATGACGGCTTCGATCAACATGTAGTCTTCGTCGGTTGCCGTTTCGGGCGACGCGAGCACGTATTTGGAGTTGAATACGTTCAACCCTTTATTTTCCATCGCACCCATGTTGAAATCGTTGACGGCGACGATCATGTAGATGTCCAGGTCATATTCAAGACCGAAGACGTCCTCGTCCCATTTCATCGATTTTTGCAATGAGACCAATGCGTGTTCGCATTTGTCGATATTCTGCGGTTCAACCCAGATCTCCAAAGCGACATCGCGACCACTCTTTGTCGTGAATGAACCCGAATGGCATTTCAGGTCGCCTGCCACCAACGCAAACAAGTAGCTCGGTTTTGGGAACGGATCTTCCCACTGAACTTCGTGGCGTCCGTCAGACAATTCGCAGGTCGCAATCCGGTTGCCGTTGGAGAGCATGACGGGACAATCCGATTTGTTGCCGCGAATGGTAACGCGGTAGGTCGCCATCACATCAGGTCGATCCAAGAAATACGTGATCCGACGAAAGCCCATGGCTTCGCATTGGGTGCAGTAGTTGCCGGCGGTCTGGTAAAGCCCCGACAACGCTTTGTTGGCGGCTGGCGCTATCGTGACTTTAGTTTCGATCACGCATCGAACGGGCAAATCGGAAAGCACCAGCAGTTCGTCTGTCGCAGTGTATTGGTCCGGTGTCAAAGCAACGCCATCGACCGCCACCGATTGCAGTGAGACTTGTTCGCCAACGAGCTGAAGTGAACTTGAATCGCGATCTTCGTTACGACGGACAGAAATCCGTGCCGTGACCGATGTCGCGTGGGGATCTAAATCGAACTCCAGTTCAACGTGGTCGATCCAGTACGTCGGCGGTTGGTAATCACTGCGTCGAACAACTTGGACGCTTTGGGTGGCAGTCAATTCAATGGCTCCGGTTTGGGAAGTTTCACGGTGCCCTCTATTTGAGCCGACGAGACTGGTTTTCGACCACCCCAGAGATGCAGCCAGAACATCAGCCCGGGCTATGCCAGCGATCCCATCGATCGATGGAGATCGATTTGCAGTAGTGAATCCTCAGAATGAAAGTTCGCCAAGCGGAATCTCTTTTTCGATCCGCGGTCTGCCTTCGATGTCGTGAATGCTCAGCGAGATCACGGGATCGTTACTCTCCCAATCGATCGTCAACCGTCCGTAATTTTCACGATGATAAGTGGTATCGATGACGCGAAACGCATTCTCGGTGGGCGTTCCGCGTGGATGTACCTGATTGAAGCTGCTGCAGGTTAGATCATAGATGGGGTACGGGACGTCAGTCGTGATCGCAGACAATTCCGACCAGTGGCGGTCGCCACTGATAAATAGAATTCCTTCGGCCCGTGTTTTGCGAATTAGGTGCAGCATGCGTGCACGTTCGACGGGGAGGTTGGCCCAGCACTCTTGTCCCGCAGCGCTGGGGACAAATTGAATACTGGAGACAATGATTCGCAGATCAGCCGGTGTCTGAAGCTGTGTTCGCAGCCAGTCCCATTGCGCATCGCCCAAGAGTGTTTTATTGGGATCGTCGTCGCTGACGTAGGGTCCACCGACACGCCGGTCGCCCGTCTTCAGCGGCGATCGGAAGTATCGCGTGTCGAGGCAAATGACCTGAGTCCGCCGGCCGATGGGACCGAAGTGCCACGCGTGATAAATTCCTGCTTGCCGGCGACGTGGCGAATCGGGCGGCACATTCCAAAAATCTAAGAACGCTTTTTGTGATTGGTCACGTTTGGCAAATTCAGCTCCGCCGTCGTTGATGCCAAAATCATGATCATCCCACGTCGCCAGAATGGGGCAGGCCCTTCGCAGGTCTTGAAAGGTCTGGTTGTTGGCTAGCTGCTGATACTTTTTGCGCATCACGGTCATGTCATCGGTATCGGCGTAGATGTTATCTCCGGTGAAAAGGATCAGTTCCGGTTTTTCACGCAAAATGGTTCGGAAAATTGGCGTCGGCTGAGCCTGTTTGATGCACGATCCGAAAATCAATCGCGAGATCGGTTTGGTCGATTCGGGGGCCTTTCCGTTGTCAGGTTCCTGTGCATCGGCGAAATGCGGGATTGCCAAGATCGCCAATGACACCAGGAAAGTCAGTCGGTACACGGATG
>JABDKS010000542.1 GCA_013002105.1 Pirellulaceae bacterium
GCACAAACGTTGGATCAACAAAAACGAGTTTGATCTCTCGCGTCCGGCACCCGGAATCCCAGAGCAGCATGTCGATCACGTGCGTTTGATGATGGACATTATGGTGCTGGCTTTTTGGACCGACACGACCCGGATATCGACGTTCATGATGGGCAACGCCCAAACGGGACGGAATTTTTCGTTCATTGACGGCGTGAATTCATCGTTCCATGGAATTTCGCACCATCGGAACGAAGCGGATCGTTTGGCCGAATTTGAGAAGATCGGGACCTGGCATATCGAGCAAGTCGCCTATCTGATCGATCGAATGCGTGGTCTGAGTGAAGGCGATTCGACGTTGCTGGACAATTCGATGGTGTTCTTTGGGTCAACGATCCGGGACGGCAACAAACATGACACCGATGATCTGCCGTTGCTGCTGGCAGGCCGGGGTGGTAACACGATTCGCACCGGACGTCGGCTGACTGCACCCAAAAAGACCCGACTGTGTAACCTCTATCGTGCCATGATGCAGCGAATGGGGGTCGAAACCGATTCGTTCGGCACCAGTGACGGAATCGTCGATCTGAGTTAACCGAGGTCCCTTCGCCGGACAACGCCACTTTCTTTTTGCCATTGGGTGGTCGTCCCGGTTATCTTCCGATGTAACTGCGCCTATCGCCGTGCGGCTATTGGGACGGGAAAAAACAGCGTTCGGATTCCAACATGGCGCTGTCCAGTTAAGTACAGGTCAGGGGACCGCTGACGAAAAGATGGTTCGCGGCAAAACCACCAAGGGGTGGCTTGCGCTGGAACGCGAAAAAGTTAAGATCCCTATCGCAACTTTCTATCTTTCCACTGCGACGAAAGCCTAATTGTGTCGACCACCCAACATGCCATCGGACCCAAGAGTGCCGCCGCCTTCGATCGTGCCCGCCAATTAATGCCCGGGGGCGTGAATAGTCCCGCGCGGGCCTTTGGCGCTGTGGGCGGGTCTCCATTATTCATTCAACGTGCTGACGGCCCCCACCTATTTGACATCGATGGTCGTCAGTTCGTCGACTACATCGGATCCTGGGGGCCGATGATCTTGGGACATCGTCATCCATCGGTAATCGAAGCGATTACGAAGGCTGTCGAGCGCGGGACCAGTTACGGTGCGCCGACAGAGGCCGAGTCGGAGTTGGCTCAGCAGATCATCGACGCCGTACCGAGTGTCGAAAAGGTTCGTTTGGTCAACAGCGGCACCGAAGCCACGATGAGCGCAATCCGTGTGGCGCGTGGCGCGACCGGTCGCAACAAGGTGATTAAGTTTGCCGGCAACTATCACGGACACGTCGACAGTTTGCTGGTAGCCGCCGGAAGTGCAGCGGCGACCCTGGGCGTTCCCGATTCACCGGGTGTCACACCGGGCGCCGGCGGCGACACGATCGTGTTGGAGTACAACGACCCTGATGCGCTGGCGTCCGCGTTTGACCAGCATCCAGGCGAAATCGCGTGCGTCATTCTGGAGCCTGTCGTGGGAAACATGGGCTGCGTCGCGCCATCGAGCGAGTTTTTACAAGCTCTGCGGAAACTGACCGAGGACGACGGATCGATTTTGATTTTCGACGAAGTCATGACCGGATTTCGCGTAGCCTTTGGCGGCGCGCAAGAACGTTTCGGTGTGACGCCTGATATGACTACGCTGGGCAAGATCGTCGGTGGTGGGATGCCGCTGGGTGCCTACGGTGGCCGCGCCGATATCATGGATAACGTACTGCCGGCAGGAAAGGTTTTCCAAGCGGGAACGCTCAGTGGCAATCCAGTCGCCGTCGCAGCGGGCAGTGCGACGTTGCAACATTTGAAGCAGCAGCCACCTTATGAATATTTGGAATCGCTGGGTGCACGCCTTGCCGCCGGCCTGGATCAAGCTGCCACAGACGCTGCAATCCCGCATGTTGTTCAACGCGTCGGCAGTATGATGACGTTATTTTTTAATCCTCAGCCGGTCAACAATTGGACGAACGCGGATCAATGCGATCGCGAAGCATTTGCGAATTACTTTTGGGGGATGATTGGCGAAGGCATCTACATGCCGTGCAGCCAATTCGAGGCGTTGTTCTTTGGTAGTTCGCACACTGAAGCGATGATCGATGAAACGATCGATGCAGCGAAGAAGGTGCTTGCAAGTCTGTCGCCCGGCTAGAGAGATTATCGAAAACTCGTGGGCCAAGCACTGCGCCGGCGGGCCTCAGCCAAGACCGGTGGCGTTCGGCGCGGCTGCCTGTGTAATGAAACCGACAAAGATTCTGGAGAGTCTCTGGAAATCTGCGTTGGATTTGGGATCGTGTTCGTGGATGCGTATTTTCCCATACGCACGCCAATAGCGTCGCTTGAACAGCGACGAGCAAGAAGCCGTTAAGATGACTTTTTTAAACAGCGTTTTGATCTCGTCAAACCAGGCAGGCGGTTTCATCGGATCAGCCGCTGTATACTCTGGCGGTCAGTCAAACACGATTTGCCCGCAATAACACTGTGGTCGAATGCGCGACGGCAGTCACAGTTGATTGGGGACAGGATAAGGTGAACATAAGATGGGCAGATTTGTTGCGGTGGGCGACATTCATGGGTGTAGCCAAACTTTGGCAAAGCTGTTGGAGATTCTGGACCTGGGCCCCGACGACACATTCCTCTCCACGGGCGATTTGTCGTCCAAAGGCGAAGACTCTCGCGGCGTTCACCGCCAGCTACTGAGTCTCGAACAGCGCGGCGTGAACCTGATTGTGCTGCTTGGCAATCACGAACTGATGCTGCTGGCCATGCAGCGTATGGTGGGCGCAAACGTTGACTTCACGGCTTTCCCGGAATCCCTCTTCCGTGGAGCGGATGTTAGCTTTCTGGTCCGAGATAACGAGACATGGGCCACGCTGAAATCCTACGGTCTCGAGAGCGCTGATGATCCCGAGTTCTGGGCATTTCGTTACGACAACGCCCAGCAGCATTTCGAGAATGTTTCGCAAAGACTCAAGGATTTGGACTGGAAGCTTCCCCAGGCCGATCTCGACCTGTTGTGTCGATGTAAGACGCATCATGTCGAACGAAACTGCCTCTTCGTCCACTCGGGAATCCGCCCCGATCATATTCAATTCGACGATGTCCATCGCGCAGTCGAATCGCAATTGCGTGACGACGCGCGAGAGCTGTGCTGGAACCGAAGCTGGCTGGGGCATACCCCTGGTTTCCCGGAACTGGTGGTGCATGGCCATACGCCTTTGTGTTATTTGCACTCGTTTGTTTCCGATACGGGTCCCTGGCGAGATAACGACCTGGTTTTCAAGTCAGTCATCCACAATGGCGCGCTCAATCTAGATAGCGGAGTGTTTCTTGAAGCCGGTCATTTGACTGCCGTCGAGATTCCCGAGAATGGCTGTCCGTCCGAATTTCGTTTCATTCGTGTTCCCCGTCAGGACCCGGTTTGCAAAGACCGCCTGTGGCATCTCAATCACATGTAAACACGATCGCCGCGGTCCACATCCAACAAGATGTTTCTGTTCTCCCGACGCGCGAATTGTTGCTATCGGCAAAAGCGATTCGCCAGTAATGAGGTCGAATATCGATCTGTGTCGTATAACCCGAGCCATGTCCTGTGCGGGTAGCACGTTTGCCAAACAAATCGTATTGCTCCCTTGAAAAGATTCGCAAAGAGAACGGACAAAACCTTGAGATTGCGACCGCTACTATCGGGTGATTGGGTTGCTATCAGCATCCTCTTGGTCTTTTTGTTGACCTCGCCGCTGCTTGTCTACGCGGCCCTCCGCGCCGTACAAGGCAGATCCAATCGCGTGATCGATTGGCTTCCAAAAACGTATACAGAAACCGATGACTTAGCGTGGTTTCGAGAGCATTTTGCTGGCGATCAATTTGTCATCGTCAGCTGGGCAGGCTGTCGCTTAGGTGACGACCCGCAGTTGCCAAACGCACAACAAGATGACCCGCGTATCGAGCGACTTGCGCAACTATTGGAGACGAACGGTGTAGTCTCCGACTCGTCCCAGGAAACGCAGTACGTTCAGTCGGCGACGACTGGCCGCCGACTGTTGGACAGACTTACCGCAGCTCCGACGTCGCTACCGTACGAAACCGCAGTCAAGCGTCTACAAGGTTTCTTGATCGGTCCAGGTGGCCGTCAAACTTGTGTTGTTGCCATGCTTAGCGACGATGCGATTGGCGATTTCCGAGCAGTGCTTGGTCGCCGTAGCGAGGGGTGGTTTCGTTTTAGTCGCGACGAGGGCGTGCTATACAAGGCAATTCGCCAGTGCGGCATACCGCTAGATGCAGTCCATTTGGGAGGACCTCCCGTCGACAGCGTGGCGATCGATGAGGAAGGCGAGCGAACGATTTACCGACTGGCCAGTCTCGCTGCGGTTGTTGGACTACTGCTCGCTTGGTGGTCGCTTCGGAGTATTCGTTTGACGCTGATCGTGTTCGCGTGCGGATTGTTGAGCGCAATTGGGAGCCTGGCCGCCGTTTGGATCACTGGCGAGAGGACGGATGCGTTTTCGCTGTCCATGCCGGCGCTCGTGTACGTGCTGGCGATTTCGGGTGCCGTGCATTTGGTAAAGTACTACTTGGATGCATTGGAGGAGAAGGGTCCCAAAGATGCTCCGATGCAAGCGATTGCGGATGGATGGTTACCCACCCTGCTGTGTTCGGTGACAACGGCTTTTGGATTGCTTTCGCTCTGTACAAGCGATCTGACACCTGTTCGTAAATTCGGCATCTATTCGTCGCTGGGTGTCATGCTCATGCTTGTTTCACTTTTCGTTTTCTTGCCTGCTGCGCTGCGCATCTGGCCAGAACGTCAACGCCGCAGTGGCCACAAGCGATGGGAAGGCTTGGATAATTTTTGGGAGCGATTCGGTGGTTGGGTCATCCGACATTACAAGGCGGTAACATTCACTTGCATTGTGATTGTGATTGGCGCGGGATACGGAATTACCCACGTTCGCACTACCGTTGATTTGATGAAACTCTTTGATGGTGATGCCCGGATTCGGCAAGACTACCAATGGTTAGAGTCGAACGTTGGCCGTTTGGTCCCCATGGAGGTTGTCCTGCGCTTTGACCGCACATCGATTCGGCGTGGCGACGCCACTGACGCAGATCGACAACGAGTCTCGCTTCTAGAACGCGTCGAAGCAGTGACGGAAGTGCAGCAAACGATCGAATCGACGTTCGGATCCCGAGGCATGGATGTAACCGGCCGTTCCATGTCCGCACGCACGTTTATCGGCGCCCTGCCCAAACGGGGAAGAAGTGTCCGCACCATTGCCCGTCGATCTGCCGCGAACAAGAAACTAAATTCGAGTTTTGAACAACTCTGTAATACGGGTTACCTCGCCGTCGACCAGCGGGGTGGTACAGAGCTGTGGAGGATTAGCGTTCGCGTTGCGGCGTTCAAGGACGTGGACTATGGCGAGTTTTCAAATCAACTGCGTGATGTCGTTGATCCGGTCGTGGCAAAACACAATGGCCTGATCGTCGATCGTATGGGATCAGCGACCGCTGAACCGATCGACGACAACCCCAAGACGCCGGTGTTCTCAGCCGTTTACACGGGCGTTGTGCCGATTGTTTACAAAGCCCAGCGAGCGTTGCTGGATAGCCTGATCGAAAGCACGTTTTGGTCGTTCATCACAATCACGCCACTCGTGATCATCGTCTCGCGCGGCTTCTGGGCAGGTGCTACGGCGATGTTGCCAAATACTTTGCCTGTGTTGATGGTGTTCGGGGGTATGGGATGGTTGGGAGTGCCTGTCGCCATCGGATCGATGATGTCTGCGGGAATCGCGTTGGGTGTTGCGGTCGACGATACGATTCACTTTCTGATGTGGTTCCGTAGCGAGTTGGACGAAACCGCGGATCGCGGAAAAGCGTGTCTTGCGGCATATCGGCGGTGCGCGACACCGACGTTGCAAGCGGCATTGATCAGTGGGCTGGGACTGTCCGTCTTTGCACTGAGCACTTTCACGCCCACGATGCAGTTCGGATTACTCATGTTGACGATCTTGCTAACAGGTGTCGTCGCCGAACTAATCCTGCTGCCTGCCTTGTTAGCCGGACCTCTGGGCCGTGCGTTCAAGCCACACAAACGAAAGCCAAAACATTAACGAACGCGCAGATCAACACATCGCGAAATAGCTGTTCAATGGGCTGTCGAAAATACAAAAGCTGCGTGTCGTGCCCTGACAAATGCGTACAAGAATTCAGGTCGCTGTTTCCTAGACCAAATTCGCGGCTATGTGTATTGACGACGTTCGATTCTCGGTCGAAATTGACAGGCACGATCCGAGCAACCCATCGCGGCGTTCCGCTGGTACGAAATCGGCGGTCACGATATCGGCATCCCTGTCAGGTGTTTTAAAGTCGGTATGATCTGGTCGTTTCTGAGAAAGACCGAGGGGTCTTTGGATCAGAAGAGACGATTGGTTTGTGCTTTCAAAACATTGCATTGAGGTTATCTCGCCGATGAAGCATTGCACGCACCGGGTCGTCATCGCCTGTGTCGTACTGATTGTTGCGATGCGGTCATCGAGTGTCCTGGCAAAAGACTTCTCTATTTCACTCGGTTCGGACGTGGAGCCGATCGTTGCCGGTGTCGCTGCCGGAGACTCTCTGGTCGTTTCCAACGGAACATGGAAGAACGCAGAGCTGAAGTTTGAGAGACGCAGCGGAACAGCTGATGCGCCGATCCACATTCGTGCCGAGTCCGCCGGGAAGGTCGTTTTTACGGGCCGGTCTCTGCTGCGTCTGTCAGGCACTCATGTCATTGTGTCGGGGTTTGTTTTTCGCGACATCAGCGGTGTCAGCGATGTTGTTGAATTGCGAAGTCACAGCGAAAGACATTCGCACAACTGTCGCTTAACGGATTGTGTGTTTGCCCAAACACCTGATTCGCAAATCGGCAACGATTCGCGATGGTTCTCCGTTTATGGCACGCGAAACCGAATTGATCACTGATACTTCGGCGGGAAAAAAAGTCGTGGCCCGACGCTCGTTGTTTGGGTGGGCGAAACGATTCGACGGCACCGGATCGATCACAACCATTTCGGCGCGCGACCAGAGTTGGGTCGAAATGGTGGCGAGACGATTCGGATCGGCACATGTGTTACCCATGTCCCGACTCTCAACAACAATGCTTCTCTGGCATACCAGTTGTCGCGTCGTGCATCCCTGCGACGGAGACAATGGTTGCGGCAGCAACTAATGGATGATGCCGCGGCTATCCAACGATCATTTACCTCAAGACGCGAACCCGTGTGCGTGCGATGTGTCTCTACGTCGGTCCCGACACTTGGAACATCGAAATGATCTCATCCACGTCATTTACATCAACAACAACGGACTCGTCATTCGAGGGCGAGGCGGAGATGGTCTGTCGTGAATGAAGATTGATTCAACGCGATCCACAATGCCCGCCTGGTGATTCACTTGGCGGGTTTTTTTGTGCCGATGCACTGTTTCAGGAGGACGGCATTGTCAGTTTCTTCGTTTCTGTTTATCTGGCGCTCACGCGAGCGAAAAGGCTGTCGAGGCTGCTCACCTTTCAGTTGGCAAACGAAGCGAGACATTTTCTTTGAAGAGGGAGTTTACGAGCTATGGTTCAAAATCGAATCGAAAAGACATCGGTCAACGTCGGAACGATCGGTCACATCGACCACGGCAAAACGACGCTGACATCAGCGATCCTGCGAGTCCAATCCGAAAAGCAATTGGCTCGGTATAGAACGTACGAGTCCATTGCCAAAGGCGGCATCGTTCGCGACAAGAACAAAACCGTCACGGTCATCGCTTCGCACGTCACGTACGAAACGAATGACCGCCGGTACGCGCACATCGATTGTCCCGGTCACGCCGACTACATCAAGAACATGATCACCGGCGCAGCCCAAATGGACGGCGCGGTGCTATTGGTGTCGGCGGCCGACGGTCCGATGCCGCAAACGCGCGAACACGTGTTGTTGGCCCGTCAAGTCGGAGTGCCGCATTTGGTCGTGTTCATGAACAAGTGCGATCTAGTGCAAGACGCGGAGCTATTGGACCTGGTTGAAATGGACCTGCGTGAATTGCTGTCGCAGTACGGTTATCCCGGTGACGAGGTGCCCGTTATTCGTGGATCGGCAATGTTGGCTCACGATGCTCCAAGTGATCCCGATTCGATTGCCTGTATCGAGCAATTGCTTGACGCGTTGGATGCTGCGATTCCTGATCCGATCCGGCTGATCGACAAGCCGTTTTTGATGCCGATCGAGAACATTTACTCGATCGCAGGACGCGGGACTGTCGTGACGGGCAATATCGAACAGGGTGTCGTTCGGTCCGGCGACAGTGTCGAGATCCTCGGTCTGACGACGGAGACTGCCTCGGACGTGATCACGCAAGTCGAATCGTTTGGCGAAGTGCTGGACGCAGGCAAGGCTGGCGACAACGTCGGTGTATTGCTGCGCAAAACCGCGCACACAGCAATCACGAAAGGCCAAGTGCTGGCCCAGGCGGGATCGCTGACGACGCACCGGGAGTTCGAGGCCGAAGTGTACGTTCTGAAAAAGGAAGAAGGAGGACGCCACACGCCGTTCTTTGACGGCTACGCTCCCCAGTTCTTCTTTCGAACCACGAATGTGACTGGCAGTGCCAACGTGATGGGCGGAATCGACATGGCGATGCCCGGTGACGGCGTGCAACTGAAAGTCACTCTAAAACAGCCGATCGCCGTTAGCGACGGTGACCATTTTGCCATTCGTGAAGGCGGCAAAACCGTCGGCTCGGGTATCGTCACCCATGTCGTTGTTTGACGATCGATAAACGAAACGCCGGCGTCGGACTAGTCCGACGCCGGCGTTTCTATTTTAAGTCCTATCTGCGCATCCTGAAGACCGCGTATAGCGTCAGCCGCTCCATGATCGGTGGCGCTGCGACTGACACGCAGGCAAGAGATCATGGTGCTGCCGGACGAGGCGACGTTCGTAGGCGTTGCAGTTGATCCACGCTAGCGATTTCGCCGACGATGCATCCGCAAAGTGCGATTGATGATTACGTGGAGGGACAGGTCGTAGCCTACCGAAAACTAATTTTTCCAGGATGAAGATTTCCTCCGGTGTACTGCTGGCGTTGGATGCGTTCGCCGAACCGCCAACGTCGATCGCTCCGAATACTGCCTAAAAACGGGTCAGATTCCGCTTCCGCGTCTCCGGTGTCCGGCAGGATCAAGAGCGGCAGGAATCGTGGGGACGGTTGTGGACTTGAATTGGTCTTGTCCCTGCTTCGTGCCAGAGACTAATTGATAGCTCATGGTTAATGTCGACTCGTTCTGCGCGCGCCCGCGGTGGCGGTTTGCTGTCTTGCTGCTGTTGGTGGCTGGCTGCGCGAATCGAGACGGTTTGAGTTTCCCGGACAAGTCGCCGCCGCCATTCTCTGATAGTGGCCAAATCATTCCGCCCGATCGTTGGTGGACATCGTTTGGAAATGACGAATTGGACCGGCACATCAATCAAGCGTTCAGCGGCAGTTACACGCTCGCGGCTGCCTTGAATCGTTTGCGTGCCGCCCGCGCCCTGGCACGTCGCGAAGCGTCGGATCTTTGGCCCGATGTCGACGGTGTGGCTGATGTCGGAGGCGCATTCGGACCCGGCAGCGATCGTGGCTCATACAATTGGGGCCTGGACGCCTCCTATCAAGTCGACCTGTGGGGACAAATCCAGTCACGTGTTCAGGCCGAACGACTGCGGGCCGATGCCACGTACGCGGATTATCACGCCATCGCCTTGGCATTGTCCGCCGAGATGACTCGCATCTGGTTTGCACTGATCGAGTCGCATGCCCAACTGGCGTTGCTGGACGAGCAAATCGAAACCAACCGCACCGGAGCGATGCTACAAGAGTCGCGGTTTGCGTTGGGACAGATTCGCAGCGCCGATGTACTGCGGCAACGGCAGTTGGTTGAGTCGACGCTTGAACAAGCCGTGGTCGTGAAGGCTCAGATCGAAGTTCTTGAACATCAATTGGCCGTGCTCCTGGGGCAGCCGCCGCAAGAAGCCCGATACGTGACCGGGGCCCAACTGCCTGACTTGCCGCCACTACCGGCCGTCGGAGTGCCGTCGGAGTTGCTCCATCGCAGGCCGGATGTTCGCAGCGATTACTTGGCGTTCGTGGCCGCCGATCGCGACTTGGCATCGGCAATTACTGCACAATATCCACGCATCAGTCTTACCGGATCGGTTCTCAATCTTGCCGATCGACCGGAGACGCTTTTTCGCGACTGGTTTGTATCGGTTGGTGCACAATTGATTGGTCCGCTGATCGACGGCGGGCAGCGACGCGCCGAAGTCGATCGCACCAAAGCGGTCGTTCGCCAGCGATACAACGAATACGGCGAGACGATGCTGAATGCGTTTCGCGAAGTCGAAGATAATTTAGCCCTTGAGCGATACCAAATTGAGCGACTCGGGCACCTGGAAAAGCAGGTGCAATTGGCCCGGCAGGCCTCCGAACAACTGCGCGAACAATACTTGATTGGCGATACGGACTACCTGAACGTACTGAGCGCCATCACAGCCCAACAGCGTTTGCAGCGTGATTTGCTGTCCGCTCGGCTAGAATTGTTGCTGATACGGGTTAACCTGTATCTGGCGCTGGCCGGTGATTTCGATCCCTGCCAGCAAGGGTTCATAGGGTTTCAAGCCATACCGTCTCTGCTGGAGCAACCTGTCTCCGAATCGGAGAACGGTTCCATGGGATCTGATGAGCCTGACGACGCAGCGGTGATTGCGGAGAATCCACCGGAAGGTGAACTGGATCGAGCGAATGACTTGGATCCTGCCAACGAATTGAATCCTGCCATGGAACTGGATCCCGCGAGAGACCCGCCTGGAAGACCCGAATCGGACGCTGCGTCAAAACTCGAGTAACATCGCAGTGAGCCGCAAGGTCCACCTGAGATCCATCTTGATGAACGACGCTCCGCAACCACGATCGAATTGGCACTGGGTTCGCATCCTGGGCAACTTGATTGTGTGTGTTGCTATTCTCGCGGGATCGGCTGCCGCAATTCTGTGGATCAATCGAACAGAACCGGTGGCCGAGCAGATTACTGCGACTCGAAAATCAGCCGCACTGGTCAAAACGGTGTCGGTCCAGCGCGGCACCTATTCACCTCGCTTGGTCGTTCTGGGAACAGTTCAACCCGCTCAAGACATCGTGCTCAGCCCACGTGTCAGCGGACAGGTCACTGAACTCTCCCCCAAGCTGGTTCCCGGCGGAATGATTCGCGAGGGCGATTTGTTGTTGCGAATTGATCCGGCTGATTTCGACAATGCTGTGTCGATCAGCAAAAGTGAACTGAAACAGGTCGAGGCACGCTTAGAAATCGAACAGGGCCGACAAAGCCTCGCAAGAAAGGAGCTCGCGTTGCTGGAGGGGACGATCGTCGACACCAACCGCGCGTTGGTATTGCGCGAACCCCAGATCGCATCGATCCGCGCCGAGGTCAGTGCGGCCGAGGCGGCAGTGGAGCGGGCAGAACTGGACCTGGAACGCACGAGCGTTTTCGCGCCCTTCGACGCCCAAGTCCTCAGCCGTTCGGTCAACGTCGGTTCGCAAGTCTCACCGGGTGATGAATTGGCTCGGTTGGTTGGCATTGATGAGTACTGGATCATGGCCGCGATACCGGTACGCAGCCTGCGGTGGTTACAGTTTCCCGAGTCCGATGACCAGCAGGGTTCGGCGGTACGATTACGAGACCCTGGATCTTGGCCGCCCGGATCAGAGCGTCGCGGACATGTCGCACGCATGATCGGCACGCTGGATCAGCAAACGCGCCTCGCCAGAGTGTTGGTCGTTGTGTCCGACCCGCTGGGCAGAAATTCCGATGCACCGCCGCTAATATTGAACACGTTGATCGAGACGGAGATCGAATGCCGGCCGCTGGATAACGTGATTCGCTTGGAACGAGCATTTGTCCGCGATAGCGACACGGTCTGGGTGATGAAAGACGACAAGCTGGAGATCCGCGACGTCGAAATCGTTTTTCGCGACGCCCAGCATGCGTACATCAACAAAGGAATCGATGACGGGGAGGAAGTGGTCATCACGACGCTTGCTACCGTAGCCGAAGGCGTCGGACTAAGGCGAGTGGATGACGCGTCCGAAGTGACGGAAACCTCCGGCGGCGAGTCGACCCAATGACGGAGCGTTCAGAAAATCGTCAGTTTCGACGTGGGCCGATTGCCTGGATGGCACGCAATTCCATCGCGGCCAATCTTTTGATGTTCATCCTGCTTGGCGGAGGCATCTGGTCGGCCGCGACCATTCAAAAGGAGGTCTTTCCGCAATTTGAACTTGATATTGTCGAAGTCCGAGTCGATTACCCGGGCGCGGCACCCGCCGAAGTCGAGCAAGGTATTCTTCGACCGATCGAGGGCGCCATTCGTGGTGTCGATGGAATCCGCGAGATCAGCAGCGAAGCGAGGGAGGGTCGTGGCGAGGTGCTGATCGAATTGGTGGCCGGCCAACAGCGAATGAAGGCCTTTCAAGACATCGAGCAAGCGGTCAGCCGAATTCGCACGTTTCCCGATCAGATCGAGCAGCCCGAGGTTCGACTGCAATCGGAACAATCCGAAGCGGTTCAAGTGGTGATCTACGGACCGATCGACGTTTGGGAACTTCGCAAGCTCGCCGAACAACTGCGAGATCAACTCCAGGCTAGCGAGCAAATCACACAAGTTGAATTGCGACGCGTGCCTGCGTATGTCACGCACGTCGAGATTCCTCGCCAACGATTGCGTGAATACGGTCTGACGCTGCCCGATGTCGCGCGGATCATTCGCACGTCCAGCCAAGATGTGGCAGCCGGTTCGGTGCAAACCAGTGGCGGTGAAATTCTGTTACGGGTCAAGGCTCGAAAACAATGGGCCGACGAATTCGCCGCGATGGAAGTGGTGTCCGGTCGCGAGGGCCCTGCCGTCACGCTCGGTGATCTTGCCACGATCCGTGATGGATTCGAAGACGTCGGCTTTCATTCCCAGTTCAGTCAAACGCCCTCGGTAGAACTGGACATCTTTCGCATCGGATCGCAGTCACCGATTGATATCGCTGAGGCGGTCGAAAAAACCATGCGAGAGTTCGAGGCGGTGCTGCCCCCGGGCGTTAAGTGGCGAATCGATCGCAACAATGCCGAAGAGTTTCGCCGGCGGCTGTCTCTGGTATTGAAGAACGCAGTGATGGCGGTCGTGATTGTCTTCTCGATCCTCGCTTTGTTCCTCGAGATTCGACTCGCGTTCTGGGTCATGATGGGAATGGTGGTATCGTTCATCGGCGGGATCTTGTTGATGCCACTCGTTGGTGTCAGCGTGAATATGATCTCTCTGTTTGGATTTCTGGTCGTGCTGGGCATCGTCGTCGATGACGCCATCGTCGTGGGTGAAAATGTCTACGAAAAGCGTCAAGAAACCAGCGACAAAGAGGTTGCCGCGATCGAGGGGACTCGCGAAGTTGCCGGTCCAGTGACTTTCAGCATCTTGACCAACATCGTGGCATTCGTGCCTTTGATGTTTATTCCTGGTGAGACTGGAAAATTCTGGGGACCGTTGCCGGTCGTCGTGATCGTCGTGCTAGCGCTTTCGCTGATCGAGTCGTTGTTTATCCTGCCGGCGCACTTGGCACACGCTCGCGCTGCGGGACGAAAAGGCTCGGGCTTGGGACGCACGCTCCACGCCGGTCAACAGGGATTCAGTCGTTGGTTTAACCGCATGGTCGAAGTCATTTTTCGCCCTTTTCTGATCATGTGTTTGCGTGTTCGATACATCACAACCTGCTTGGCGTTGGGACTGTTTCTGGTCATCGGCGGTTATGCCACCAGCGCGCACATGGGCATGATCCTGATGCCGGAAGTATCCGCCGACGAAATCGAAGCGGGCGTGCGAATGCCAGTTGGGACCACGCCTGCGCAAGCCGCCGAAATCGCTGATGCGGTGACAAAGGCCAGTCTGCGTATGTTCGAGGAGCACGACCTTTACAAGGTGGCCGAGGGAATCAAGACCAACGTTCGCGGCGAAAGTTTTATTGACGTCGAAATCGTGATGAAACCACCTGACCAACGCGATATGACCGCCAAGGAGGTAATTGAACTTTGGCGAGATTCGATCGGGGATTTGCCTGGCGTGAGCCAAGTGACATTTGAAGCCGAACGCGGCCCAGGCGGAGGTCGGCGCCGCGACGTCGCAATCGATCTGAGTCATAGCGATATTCGAGTGTTGGAAAAAGCTTCGCAAGCACTGGTCAAACGCTGCGAACTTTTTAGCAATGTTCGTGATGTCAACGACAGCTACAACAAGGGCAAGATCCAGTACGACTTTCGACTCCGCCCAGAGGGACGCGCGCTCGGGCTGACCGATCAAGAGCTGGGCGAACAACTTCGTGGCGCGTTCTTTGGGTCGTTGGCGCTACGACTGTTGCGAGGTACCAACGAAATCGAAGTCCGCGTGAAGTTACCTGAGCAAGAACGCGAGGATATCCACAACCTGGAGGATCTGATCATTCGCACCCCGTCCGGGACCGAGGTACCGCTCATGGAAGTTGCCGACTTGGAGCAAACATCATCGTTTCGATCGATCGATCGACGTGACGGTCGCCGCGTCGTCGGCGTCTCGATGGACATCGAACCAGAGCGTGCGGCCAACCAAGTGATTCACGCTCTTCGCACCGTAGAGTTGCCTCGATTGCGACAAGACTTTCCCGGTATCACCTGGAGATTCGTAGGCAGCGATGCGGAAATGCGTCGCGCCACCGCTTCGCTTTGGGGATCGTTCGGGCTCGCCCTAGCCGTCATCTATTCGCTGTTGGCCATCGCGTTTCGCGGTTACGTTCAGCCGCTGATCGTCCTGGTCGCAATTCCGTTCGGTATCGTCGGAGCCGTTTTGGGGCACATCATGCTTGGTTACGACTTGTCGCTGGTCAGTTTCATGGGGGTCATCGCGCTCTCGGGCGTGGTGATCAACGATTCATTGATCATGATCGACTATGCCAACCGCCGTCGCGTAGACCATTCGGCGTTTGAAGCCATCTCGCAAGCGGGCGTGCGTCGCTTTCGACCGATCCTGCTGACGACACTGACAACGTTCGGTGGTCTGATTCCGCTGATCTTTGAAACGTCACTCCAGGCCCAGTACATCATTCCGATGGCGATTTCACTCGGGTTTGGCATTCTGTTCTCGACCGCCATCATCCTGGTTCTTGTGCCTTGTCTGTACCTGATCCTGGAGGACATCCGGTTAGTTTTTTCTGCGAATCCCGAATAGGCTGACCGACAGGTATTTGATTTCGGCTGGCGGGCTCTTGTGAACTGATAGGCCGGCAACGCTTCAGATCCAAACCATAGTTCTTTCCTACCGAGCTCGGGTGGGTCGGGAACTCGCTGCCCAGCGGGTTACAGACGTTTCTTGCAATTTCGTCAGTCGCGTCTGACGACGAGCCGACGCAATCCGATCGCGTGTGGAATGCGTGGGGCATATCGATACGCGCTGCATCCGCAATCTCCAAAGGAGCCTTTCCGTCTGGCGTGACACTTTCAGTACGAATTCGTCCCTGAAAAGTGGAGCCTTGTAAGCGGCGGTAAGCGAGCCGTTCGCTTCGAATGGTTTTTCACACCCCCACGCTTCTCTTTTCTACTGTAGGTGAAATCATGGCACGCTTCTGGAATCCGTGGATTGGACGGCCCAAGTCCGAGAAACGCTCGACATCGCCAGCTAAGAGAAATCGCAAAGGCCGTAGGACTCGCCGACGACTTCGGACCGAGCCGTTGGAAACACGAAAATTGCTAGCGGCGAACTTATTCCACAATGAATTGTTAGCCGAAGACGTCAACGAGGATTCAGCGGTCACTCCGGCTGATGTGCTGACGATCATTAATCGCTTAAGCGACCAATCCCGCGGAAACGCTGCTGGCGATGGTGCCCCACGCCCGCGAGGTCCCGGCCAGATGACCGACGTAAACAATGATGGCCAGGATTCGCCCGCCGACATTCTGATGGTACTCAACCGCCTGAGTCGTGACCGCGAAGCAAACCTCGGCCGAGCTGGGCGTCCAGATACGAACGATCGTCCGCCCGAGCCGCCCGAAACTCCCTTGGACGAAACTCCCGTGGACGAGTCACCCACGGAGGATGACACTCCGGCCGCGGATGGGGAAACCGAGGTCCGCTCCATCGATGGAACCGGCAACAACCTGGAGAACACCGAATTTGGTTCCGTCGATAGCGAATTGTTGCGTGTTGCTGATGACGATTACGCCGACGGCATCTCCGAGCCGGCCGGTGCGGATCGCCCGAGTGCGCGTGAGATCAGCAATGCACTTTCGGCGGCCGATCCAGACGGCACTGCCAGCGAAAACCACCTGAGTTCGTTCGTGTTCGCGTGGGGCCAGTTCCTCGATCATGATATCGATTTGTCGCTGGAACCCGCAGACTCCGACGACGCAGTATCGTTTGACATCGAAGTTCCACAAGGCGATATCTTCTTCGATCCGTTCGGTACAGGTGAAGAAACGATTCACCTGACGCGGTCGGCCATCGCTGATGGCACGGGAACATCGATCGACAATCCTGCACAGCAGGTCAACTCGATTACAGCCTGGGTCGACGGGTCGCAGATCTACGGCAGCAACGAAGAAACGACCGACGCATTGCGCGAGTTTGTTGGCGGGCGTTTGTTAATCTCCGACGATGGATTGTTACCGACCGACGAAAATGGTGGCATCTTGGCCGGTGATATTCGCGCCGCTGAGAATGTCGTGCTGACATCGATGCACGCCCTGTTTGTTCGCGAGCACAATCGATTGGCAGATGAAATCGCCGCGGCGAATCCCGAACTGACCGACGAGGAAATTTTCCAAGAGTCTCGAGCAATCGTGATCGCCGAATTGCAATCAATCACCTACAACGAGTACTTGCCGGCTCTGTTGGGCGAAGATGCGTTGTCGCAATACAGTGGCTACGACTCTAGCGTTGATCCAGCAATCGCCAATGAATTCTCCACCGCCGCATTCCGCTTCGGGCATTCAACTTTGAACGATGAATTCCGTCTGGTCAGCAACGACGGCGATGACATCGATGACCCACTATCGTTGGCCGACGCGTTTTTCGTGCCGGAAACTCTCGAAGAAACCGGCATCGATGTTTTCTTGAAATATGCGTCGTCAACGCTTTCGCAGGAGATTGATTTGGAAGTCGTCGATAGTTTGCGCAATTTCCTGTTTGGACCTCCCGGAGCAGGCGGATTTGACCTGGTGTCGTTAAACATTCAACGGGGACGCGATCACGGTTTGGCCGATTACAACTCGACGCGCGAAGCCTACGGGCTGGACAGAGTCGAATCGTTCGACGACATCACGAGCAACGAAGATGTTGCCACCAATCTGCAATCGCTCTACGGTGACGTCGACAACATCGACTTGTGGGTCGGTCTGATGGCCGAAGACCACACCGCCGACGGTTCACTGGGCGAAACCGCGACCGCAATCATCGCAGATCAATTCGAACGACTGCGTGACGGTGACCGTTTCTATTACGAGAATACGATGAGCGATCAAGCGATTCGCGAAATCGAGAATACGACTCTGGCTGATATCATCCAGCAAAATACGAATATTGATTCGCTGCAATCCAACGTATTCTTCTTCGCTCCCGAGATCACTGGTACGGTCGTCGCTCAATCAGCAACGCCGCAAGGGAATACGATCGAAGCGCAGCCAGCAGATCAGAATCGCGGGAGACGACAGCAAGGCAGAGATCAGCAAAGCGAAACGCGGCGAGGTGGTGACGACGCCTTGGCACCCGCCGAAGCCATCGTTGTTGAATTGGTCGACAGCGACGGCATTGTGCTGGATTCTGTATTGACCGACGCCAATGGCAGATATGCGTTCGATTCCGTCACGCAATCGGGGAGCTACCAAGTACGAATTGCCAAGTCCGATCAGTGGGTCACGTCGGGCACCGACTCCTGGGATCTTTCGATCTCCAACGGCGATGAAGACATGGACGGAATCGACTTTCGAGTGATCGTGTAACTCCGCGACTCGGACAGTTGGACTCGCACTCGTATTCGATATCTTTCCGCGTGCGGCAGAACGAACCTGGTAGGGCCGGTTCCCACCTCGTCATTACCCACAAGTCTGCTTTTGCAATCAACACTTTACCCTCCCGCGCGTATGACTTTCCATTGGAAAACACGCTGTCGCGGGAGGGTCGGTGGTGAGCCTAAGCGAGCCAACGGGGAGG